>JAIROU010000486.1 GCA_031257375.1 Bifidobacteriaceae bacterium | reverse complement strand
CCTGCTGGACCAGCAGGACCGGCATGGTCGGCACGCCCTCGCGCAGGTCGGTGCCGGGGGTCTTGCCGGAGACGGCGCTCGGGGCTGTCAGGTCGAGGAGGTCGTCGGCCAGTTGGAAGGCGACGCCGGCGGCCTCGCCGTAGGCCACGACGGCGGCCGCCGCGGCCGGGGCGGCGCCGCCCAGCAGGGCTCCGAAATGGGCCGATGCGGCGATCAGCGCCCCGGTCTTGTCGGCCAGGACTTGCAAGTGGAAGGCGATCGGGTCGTCGGACGCGCCCGGCCCGGCCGTCTCGTGGATTTGCCCCAGGCACAGCCGCTCGAAGGTCTCGGCTTGCAGGCGGACCATCTCCGGACCCAGGCCGGCCACGATCTGGGAGGCTTTGGCGAACAGCAGGTCGCCGGTCAGAATGGCCAAGGACGGGCCGTAGACCTGGTGGGCGGAAGGCGCGCCGCGCCGCAGGGGCGCGTCGTCCATCACGTCGTCGTGGTAGAGCGAGGCCAGATGGGTCAGCTCGACGACGACGGCGGCATCGACCACCTGATCGTTGACCCCCCGGCCCAACTGGGCGGCCAGCAGGACCAGCAGCGGGCGCAGGCGCTTGCCGCCGGAGCGCAGGAGGTGGGCCGAGGCGTCGGCGACCAGTTGGTCCGGCGAGCTGACCGCCGCCGCCAACTTGGCCTCGACGGCGGCCAGACCGGCCTCGACGTCGGCCGCGAGGCTGGGGCCGCCCAGGGCGATGGTCGATTGCAGAGAGGCCATGGAGCCCTTTCTGGCGGCGTTATCAGGAGATCAATTGGCTGAGCCCGCGGGTGAAGTTCAAGAACCAACCCGGGGCCACGCCAAGGACAAGAGTAAACGCTAAAGACATCGCCACCGCAATCTGGTTTAGGCCGAGCGTCCTGATGCCGACGCCGGCGCTGCCGATGCCGTCCGCCAGGGTCTCGAACTCGGCCGTCTGATCGTCGGCCGCCGGTTCGAAGAACATGGCCACGATCACCCGGGCGTAGAAGAAGGCCGCCGCCGCCGAGCAGGCCAGGCCGACAATCGCCAGGGCCGCCGCGCCGGCCCCGAAGGCGGCCTGGAAGACGGCGAACTTGGCGACGAAGCCCGAGGTCAGGGGGATTCCGGCGAAGGAGAGCAAGAACAGGGCGAAGGTCCCGGCCAGCACCGGCGAGCGCCGCCCCAGGCCCCGCCATTGGTCCAGGCCAGTCGCCTCGCCGCGCATGTGGCCTTGCGAGTCGACCTCGCGCACCAGGGCGATCACGCCGAAGCCGCCGACTGTCGCCACCCCGTAGGTGAACAGGTAGAACAGCGAGCCGCTCAAGCCGTCCGAGCTCAGCGCGGCCACCCCGGTCAAGATGAAACCGGCGTGGGCGATGGCCGAGTAGGCCAGCAGCCGCTTGACGTCCTTTTGGACCAGCCCGACCACGGTGCCGACCACCATGGTCAAGATCGCCACCGTCCACAGCACCGGCTTCAAGTCCCAGCTCAGGCCCGGCCCGACGGCGTAGATGATCCGCAGCAGGGCGCCGAAGGCGGCGATCTTGGTGCAGGCGGCCATGAAACCGGTGATCGGGGTGGGCGCGCCCTGGTAGACGTCCGGCGTCCAGGAGTGGAACGGCACCGCCCCGACCTTGAAGAACAGGCCCACCAGGATCAGGACCAGGCCGACCACCAGCAGCGGGTCCAGCCCAGACGGCAGGGCCGCGGCGGCGGCGATGTCGGTCAGCCGCAGGGCGCCGGTCGCCCCGTACACCCAGGCCGCCCCGAACAAGAAGAAGGCCGATCCGAAGGCCCCCAGCAGGAAGTACTTCAGGGACGCCTCTTGGGAGAGCAGCCGCCTGTGCCGCGCCATGCCGGACAGCAGGTAAAGCGGCAGCGACAGCACTTCGAGGGCCACGAACAGGGTGATCAGGTCCCCGGCGGCGGGGAACAGCATCATGCCGCCGGTGGCGAACTGCACCAGCGGGTAGACGTCGGTCTGGGTCATGCCCCGGCGGCGGGCCTGGCTCTCGTAGTCGGAGCCGGGCACGGCGGCGGCCTGGGGCGCGAAGGCGTCCTCGCCCTGGACCGTCCGGTCGGCTATGACCAGCAGGCCGAGCAGGGCGCAGGCGGCGATGGCCAACTGCAGGTAGAGGGTCATCGGGTCGATGGTGACGGCGCCGTTGGCGTTCAGCGAGGTCGCCTCGTCCACATGGAGGGCCAAGCGCAGGGCCATCAGGCCGGCCGCCGCCACCGCCAACAGGGCGATGCCGACTTGGACGATCCGCAAGAAGGCCGGCTGGACGGCCACGCCGTCGCGGGAGCGGCGGGCGCCGACGGCCTCGACCAGGGTCGACAGGACGGCCGCGCCCAGCACTATGGCCACCGGGCTGAGCGTCACCCAGTCGATCGAGATGTCGGCTTCGACGACGGCCGCCGCCGCAGCGCCTCGCCAGGCGCTCGGCGCGCCAAGCGACCCGCCGAGTGACGCGCCGGGGGAGGCGCTGATCAGGGCGCTGAGCAGGGACGCGGCGCTCATGGCTGGTCTCCTTCCGGTGCGTCGCCGAGTAAGCGGTCGGCTTCGACCAGCGGCCCGCCGGATTCGATGAAGCGGGCCACATCAGCGCCCGGCTGGCGCAGCAGGTCGACGGCCGGGGTCGGGACAAAACCGAGGAACAGCATCAGGGCGATCAGCGGCCCGACCGCCCACAGCTCGCGCCCGCCCAGGTCGCCGGTCCCGGCCAGGTCCTCGCGGGGCGGGCCGGTGAAGATCTTCTGGTAAGCGATCAATATGTAGAGCGCCGCCATGATCACGCCCAGGGCGGAGATGACCGCCGCCGCCGGGAACCGCTGGTAGGTCCCGGCCAGGACCATGAACTCCGAGACGAAGGTCGACAGGCCGGGCAGGGCCACCGCCGACAGGCCGACCACCAGGAAGGTCCCGGCCAGCAGCGGGGTGGTGCGCTGCAGGCCCGGCCCCATCAGGCTCATGTCCTGGCTGCCGCGCCGCCGGATCAAGAATCCGGCCAGCAAGAACAGCGCCCCGGTCGACAGGCCGTGGTTGACCATGTAGAAGGACGAGCCGATCTCGGCCGTCTCGGTGAAGGCGAAAATGCCCAGGACGATGAAGCCGAAGTGGGAGACCGACGTGTAAGCGATCATCCGCAAAATGTCGTTCTGGCCCAAGGCCAGGAAGGCGCCCCAGAAGATCGAGACCACCGCCAGGGCCACCACCACCGGCGCGGCCCACTTCGAGGCCTCCGGGAACAGCGGCAGGCAGATCGTCACCATGCCGAAGGTGCCGACCTTGTCCAAAACGCCGACCAGCAAAACGGAAGTGCCGGGCTTGGCCGCTTGGGCGGCATCGGGCAACCAAGTGTGAACCGGGAACATCGGCGCCTTGACGGCGAAGGCGACGAAGAAGGCCAAGAAGATCAAGCGCCCGGCCTGGGTCGAACCCCAGTCGGCCCCGACCAGCGAAGTGGTCAAGAAGCCCTCCGGCCCGCCCGGACCCTCGGTCCAGACCGCGATCACGCCCGCCAGCATGACCAGGCCGCCGGCCAGGGAGTAGAGCAGGAACTTCAGGGCCGCCTTCTTCGCGCCCGGCCCGCCGAAGGAGCCGATCAAGAAGTAGACCGGGATCAGCATGGCCTCGAACAGCAGGTAGAACAAGAAGATGTCGCGGGCGGCGAAGACCGCGATCATGAACGTCTCCAGGCACAGCACCAGGGCGGCGTAGTGGGCCTGTTTGGCCGGGGAGGACTGCTCCCGCCACGCCGCCAGCAACACCACCGGCACCAGCAGGGCGGACAGCGCGATCAGCAGCATGCCGACGCCGTTGACCCCGACGGCGTAGGAGACGCCGAACGAAGGAATCCACTCAACCTGCTCCGCGAACTGGATGTCGCCAGTCCACGACTCCAGACGGGAGGCCAGGACCAGGCTGAAGACCAAGATGGCGAGCGACCAGACGAAGGCGATGTGGCGGGCGTGGCGGCGGATCACCCCGCCGCCCAACCAGACGACCAGGCCGCCCGCGCTCGGTGCCGCGATCAGCACTGTCAGCCAGGGGAAACTATCCATGTCCATGCCTCCCTCAGATCCTGCCCGCCAGGACGATCGCCACCAGCAGGATCACTCCCGCCAGCATGGTCGCCGCGTAGGACCGGGCGTAGCCGTTCTGGAGGCGGGCGATCAACCCGCCCGTCCGTAGGAACAGCCAGGCCAGGCCGCGCACGGCGCCGTCGACCACCGAATTGTCCGTCTTGGTGGCGCCGGCCACCAGCGCCTGGCCGGGCCGGACGAACAGGCCGTGGTTGACGGTGTCCTGGTAGAGGTCCGCCCGCGCCGCCCGGACCAGGCCGTCGGCGGCCGGCGGCAAGACCGGCACAACCGCCTTGGCCGAGCCGAACTTGGCCCAGGCGATCCAGGCCCCGGCCAGCACCAGCACCAAGGTGGCCGCCATGATGGCATAGGCGTTGACGACCGGCTCGCCGTGGTGGCCCTCGACCAGGGCCGGTGCCAGGTAGTCATCGAACTTGACGACCGTCAGGATCAGGCCGCCGAAGACCGACCCCAGCGCCAGGATGACCATCGGCACGGTCATCAGGCCGGGGGACTCGTGGGGGTGCTGGTCATCGGTCCAGCGGGCCTTGCCCTGGAAGACCATGAAGAACAGCCGGGACATGTAGAAGGCGGTCAGTCCGGCCCCGAACATGGCCACCAGGCCGAACGCCCAGCCCTGCCAGACCTGCCCGGCCGGGGCGACGAAGGCCTGCTCGATGATCTTGTCCTTGGAGAAGAACCCGGCGAAGGGCGGTATGCCGAGGATCGCCAGCCAGCCCGCCATCATGGTCAGCCAGGTGATCTTCATGAACTTGCCGAGCGCGCCGAAGCGCCGCATGTCGACCTGGTCGCGCATGGCGTGCATGACCGACCCGGCCCCCAGGAACAGCCCGGCCTTGAAGAAGCCGTGGGTCAGCAGGTGCATGATCGCGAAGACGGCGCCGACCGGCCCCAGCCCGGCCGCCAGCATCATGTAACCGATCTGGGACATGGTCGAGGCGGCCAGGGCCTTCTTCATGTCGTCCTTGGCGCAGCCGACGATCGCCCCGTAGAGCAAGGTGACGGCGCCGACGATGAGCACCGCCAGGCGGGCGCCGGGCGCCCCTTCGAAGATCGGCCCGGAGCGGACCACCAGGTAGACCCCGGCCGTCACCATGGTGGCGGCGTGGATCAGGGCGGACACGGGCGTGGGGCCGGCCATGGCGTCCCCGAGCCAGGATTGGAGCGGGAACTGGGCCGACTTGCCGCAGGCGGCCAGCAGCAGGGCCAGGCCGATCAGGGTCAAGGTGGTCGGACTCAGCACGGCGGCGTCCGGCAGCACGGCGGCGAAGGACACCGAGCCGAACTCGCCCAACATGATCATCATCGCCACCAGCAGGCCGAAGTCCCCGACCCGGTTGGCGATGAAGGCCTTCTTGGCCGCCACGGCGTACTCCGAGCGCTGGTTCCAGAAGCCGATCAGCAGGTAGGAGGCCAGGCCGACGCCCTCCCAGCCGACGAACAACACCAGGTAGGAGTTGGCCAGCACCAGCAGCAGCATGGCGGCCACAAACAGGTTCAGGTAGGCGAAGAAGCGCCGCCGGTCCCGGTCGTGGGCCATATAGGCGATCGAGTAGATGTGGATCAGGGTGCCGACAAAGGTCACCAGCAGCACGAAGGCCATCGACAACTGGTCGATCTGGAGGCCGAAGTCGAGTGTGAAACCGCCGTTGATCCACCAGGCCAGGTTGATGTCGCTGGAACCGTTCTTGAGCAGGTCGGCGAAGACCCACAGGGAGATGACGAAAGACGCCGCCGATGCCGCCACGCCCAGCAGGTGCCCCCACTTGTCGGCTTTGCGCCCGGCCAGCAACAACAGCCCGGCGCTGATCAGCGGGATGGCGATGACCAGCCAGGCCGAACGGGCGGCCGCCTGGCCGCCCTCGGCCGTGGACGCCGCCAGAATGACATTGTTGATCATGGGTCAGTGCCTCAGCAGATTCTCGTCGTCAACGCTGACAGTGCGTCGGGTGCGGAACAGGGAGACGATGATGGCCAGGCCGACCACCACTTCGGCGGCCGCCACGACCATCACGAAGAAGGCCGCCAGCTGCCCCTCGACATTGCCCCACATGCGGGCGAAGGCCAGGAAGGCCAAGTTGGCGGCGTTCAGCATCAGTTCGATCCCCATGAAGACGACGATCGAGTTGCGCCGCACCAGGACGGTGGTGGCGCCGATCACGAAGATGACCGAGGCCAGCAGCAGGTAGGCCGTCACGCTCATGGCTTCACCTCCTTAGGGCCGCAGGCGGGCGGGTCCTCGAGCAGGTCTTGGCTGAGCCCGCGCAGGGTGTGGACCTGGCCGCGCAGGCGCAGGGAGGACGGCACCGAGGCCTCGATGACCCGGCCGGAGGGGTCGATGGCGGGCACGTCGGCGGCATTGTGCCGGGCGTAGTTGCCGGGCGCCGGCGGCGGCGTCAGCCTGAGGCCGCGCTTGGTCCGCCCGGCCATCAACTGCGGCTGGGTGACCGGCTTGGTCAGGCGCACGCGATGGGTCAAGATGACCGCGCCCATGGCCGCCACGATCAGCAGGCAGCCGGTCACCTCGAGGGTGAAGGCGAAGTCGGAGAACAGCAGGGAGGCGACCGCCCCGGCGTTGTCCCCGGCCGCGCCCTCGCCGCCGATGACGAAGGTGAAGGTGGAGCGGTAGACGGCCCCTGCCAGCACCACCAGCAGGCCCAAGCCGAAGATGGCGCCGATCCAGCGCTGCCCCCGGATGGTCTCGACGAACGAGTCCGACACGTCCACGCCGACCAGCATCAGCACGAAGACGAACAGCATCATGATGGCGCCGGTGTAGACCACCACCTGGACCACCCCCAGGAAGGGCGATCCCAGCCCCACGTAGAGGAAGGCCAGGCCGACCATGGTGACCATGACCGAGCAGGCGGTCAGCACCGCCCGCTTGGAAAAGAGCAGGGCCGAGGCGCCCAGGACGGTGATCGGGCCGACAATCCAGAACAGGACTTGTTCGGCGGTGGACATCTCCAAGCCGTTCACGGCCGACCTCCCTTCGCCGCGACTGGTTCGCCCGCGCCAGCCTTGGCCTTGGCCCCGGCCAGGGTCGGGTCGTCGGGGCGGCGCCGGGCGACCCAGTCCACTTGGCCCGGCGACGGGCCGGTGACGGCGCCGGAGTAGTAGTCGTCATCGGTCAGGCCTTCGGCCATCGGGTGCGGGGCGGCCAGCATGCCGTCCTCGAGCGGGGCCAGGAGTTGGTCCTTGGTGTAGATCATGTCCTCACGGCTGGCGGCGGCCAATTCGTAGAAGGTCGTCATGGTCAGGGCGCGGGTCGGGCAGGCCTCGATGCACATGCCGCAGAAGATGCAGCGCAGGTAGTTGATCTGGTAGACCCGGCCGTAGCGCTCGCCGGCCGAGTACTGCTCGTCGGCGGTGTTGGCGCCAGCCTCGACAAAGATGGCGTCGGCCGGGCAGGCCCAGGCGCACAACTCGCAGCCGACGCACTTCTCCAGGCCGTCCGGATAGCGGTTGAGCTGGTGGCGGCCGTGGTAGCGGGGGAACGGCGGCGGGTACTTGCCCTTGAACGGGTACTGCTCGGTGACCGGCTTTTGGAAGAAGGTGCGCAGCGTCACCCCGAATCCGGCCCAGGGCGCGACGCCCGAACCGAGGAACCCCTTCTGCTGGCGGCTGGGGTCGAGGCCGGTTCTGCGCGGGCTCACGGCTGATCCTCCTTGACTTCGACCAGATCAAGTTCTTCGGTCTCGACCACGGCCACCGTCTCGACCACGGCCACCGTCTCAACTGCGCCGCCGGCCAGGCGCAGCGCCCGGGGCGAGGGCGGCAGGACTTGGCCGGGCAGCGGCGGCACCGGGAAGCCGTCGGCGTAGGGGTCGATCTCGACCGTTTCGGCCGGGGCCTCGGGTTCGGGCTCGGGGACCGGCCAGTACCAGATGATGATGAACAGGACGACGACCCAACTGAGGATCGGCACCGCCCAGGCGTTGAAGTGGTAGCTGGTGAATTGGTCGATCGCCCGCAGCGCGGTCAGCACCACGATCCAGGCCAGCGCCACCGGCAGCAGGCCTTTCCAGCCCAGGCGCATGAATTGGTCGTAGCGCAGGCGCACAACCGTGCCGCGGACCCAGACGAAGACGAACATCAGCAGCCAGGTCTTGGCCAGGAACCACAAGATGGTCCAGTAACCGGTGTTGAGCACGCCGTCGCCGATCGCGCTGAGCGGCCAAGGCGCCCGCCAGCCGCCCAGGAACAAGGTGGTGCAGACGGCCGAGACGTTCAGCATGTTGATGTATTCGGCCAGGAAGAACCAGGCGAACTTCATCGACGAGTACTCGGTCATGTAACCGGCCACCAACTCGCCCTCGGCCTCCGGCAGGTCGAAGGGCAGGCGGTTGGTCTCCCCGATCATGGCGATGATGTACAAGAACAGGCTCGGCGCCAGCATGATGCCGTACCAGAGCTTTTCTTGCGCCCCGACGATGGTCGAGGTCGACATCGACCCCGCCATGATGAAGACGGTCACCAGGCTCATGCCCATGACCAGTTCGTAGGAGATGATCTGGGCGGTCGAACGGACCGAGCCGAGCAGCGAGTAGGTCGACCGCGACGACCAACCACCGAGCACGATGCCGTAGACCCCGACGGCGGTGACGGCCAGTATGTAGAGAACGGCCACCGGGAAGTCGGTCAACTGCAACGGCGTCTCGATGTCGCTGAAAGGAATCTTGACCTGGCCGCCGATCGGGATGACGGCGAAGACCATCAGCGAGGCCATGACCGACAGGCCGGGGGCCACGATATAGGTCAGCTTGTCCGCCCGCGAGACGTTCATGTCCTCTTTCAAGAACAGCTTCAAGGCGTCGTAGACCAGTTGGAACAGGCCCATCGGCCCGCGCACGTTCGGCCCGACGCGCTGTTGCAGCCGGGCGATCACCTTGCGCTCGAACCAGATCGCGATGATCACCGAGACCAGCGCGCAGATCAGGATGAGGACCGCTTTACCGGCCACGATCCAGCCGTTGTCCTGGCTGAAATCCGCCACCACCGCAGCTGGCGCGGCCGCTGACAGACCGGCGATCATTGCTTCACCTCCTTGACGGCTCGGCCGGCCGACAGGGCGACCCGCGCGCCATCGGCGGCCGACAAGTTGACCCGCACCCAACTGCCGGGCGATTTGGCCGGCAGGTGGACCACCTGGTCCGGCAAGTCATCGATCACCACCGGCAGGCTGATCGATCCGCAGTCGGTCCCCACGACCAGGTTTTGACCGGCCTCGACGCCGACCGCCTGGGCGGTGGCGGCGCTGATCCGGGCGACCGGGGCGGGGGCTGACGCGGCCAGGTGCGGGACGCCGTCCAGGCCGGAGGAATCGTCCACCAGGTAGCGCCAGGTCGATAGCAGGGCCTCGCCGGAACCGGCCGCCGGCACGGCTGGGGGCTGGGGCGGCTCGTCCGGCGCCGCCAGCCGCTCGGCCGGGGCGCCCAGGCGGTCCAGCGCCTGATGGGCGGAGGCCAGCCGGCCCAGCGGCAGGTCCGCCCCGAGGCGGGCGGCCAGGACTTGCAGCACCTTCCCGTCCGACATCGCGGTCGAGGTCATGACCTGCGGGAAGGGACGCTGTCGGCCCTCCCAGTTGATGAAGGTGCCGGCCTTCTCGGACGGCGGCGCGACCGGCAAGATGACATCCGCCCAGGGGCTGACGCCATCGGCCCGGACCTGCAAGGCGACCACCTTGGTGGCCCGAAGGGCCTCGGCGGCGGCCCGCGGGTCCGCCAGGTCGGTCAGTTCCAGCCCGCCCATGACGATGGCGTCCAACTCGCCGGCGGCGGCGGCGGCGATCACGCCCGGCAGATCCAGCCCGGGCGCCAAGTCCAACTCGCGGCCGAACACCAACTGGGCCTCTGAACTGGTCAGCTTGGCCAGGGCGCGCCCGCCCGGGGCCAGGCCGGGCAGCAGCCCGGCCTCGACGGCCGCCCGCTCGCCCGCCCGCCGGGGGATCCAGGCCAGTTTGGCCCCCAACCGCTCGGCCGCCTTCAGCGCCGCCGTGTAGGCGCCCGGCACGGTGGCCAAGCGCTCGCCCACCACGATCACCCCGCCGACCCCGCCAGCCCCGGCGGCCCTGAGCGCGGCGGCGGCTTCGGCCTGAAGCCCGCCGACGGCATCGGGCAACGCGGACAAAGCCTGGGCCTCGCCGCCGGGCAGGGTCTGCAACAGCGTCCCCCCCAAGCGCTTGAGGCCCCGCGAGGCGAACGGGGCGAGGGCGTAAACCTTGGCGCCGGCCTGGCGCAGGCGCAGGTAGACAATGCCGCCCTCGTCCTCCGGCTCGAAACCGGCCAGCAACACGGCCGGGGCGGCGGCCAACTCGTCGAGGCTGACCCCGGCCCCGGCGCCGGCCACGAAGTGGCCCAGGAACTGGGCCTCCTCCGGGCTGGACGGCCGCGCCCTAAAGTCGATCGAATCGGTCCCCAGCACGGCGCGGGCGAAGACCGAGTAGGCGTAGGCGTCCTCGAGGGTCAGCCGCCCGCCCGGCAGCACCGCCGTGCTGGTGGCCTGGGCCAAGATGCGGGCGGCCGCGGCGACGCCCTCCGGCCAGGACACCTCGACCAGTTCGGCGCCCCGGCGGACCAGCGGGCGGCGCAGGCGGTCGGGGGCGACCTGCCAGTTGAAGCCGAAGCGGTCCTTGTCGGTGATCCATTCCTGGCCCAGCCTCGGCTCGTCGCCGGCCAAGCGGCGCAAGACCTGGCCGCGCCGGTGATCGACGCGGACGGCCGAGCAGTTGGAATCGTGCTCGGCCACCGTCTCGACCGAGACCAGATCGAAGGGGCGGGCGCGGAAGCGGTAATCGGATGAGGTCAACGCCCCGACCGGGCAGATTTGGATGATGCTCCCGGCGAAATACCCGGCGAAGGGCTGGCCGCTGACCGCCGCCACGTCCCCGGCCGCCGCGTCCAGGGCCGCGTCCCCGTCCGGCCCCCAGGCGACGCCCAGCACGGCCGGGTCGAAACGCCCGATCTGCTGGCTGGCGCCGCGCTTTTGCAGGGCGATGAAGGGATCGCCGGGGACTTGGGCGCAGAACCGGGTGCAGCGCTGGCAAAGCACGCAGCGCTCGCGGTCGAGCAGGATTTGCGGCGTCAAGGCCAGCGGCTTGGCGAAGGTGTTCTTCTTGTCCGCGAAGCGGGAGACCGGCCGACCGGTCGCCAGGGCTTGGTTCTGGAGCGGGCATTCGCCGCCTTTGTCGCAGATCGGGCAGTCGAGCGGGTGGTTGATCAAGATCAACTCGGCCACCTGCTCCTGGGCCTGACGGGCCGCCTGGGAGGTCAGCTGGGTGCCCACCACCATGCCAGGGGTGACGGTGATGGCGCAGGCCGGTTGCGGTTTCGGGAAGGCCCGCAGCTTGCCCTCCGGGCCGGCCGGCGAGGCCACATCGACCAGGCACTGCCGACAGGCCGCGACCGGCTTCAGCAGCGGGTGGTCGCAGAAGCGCGGGATCATGATTCCGACTTCCTCGGCCGCCCGGATGATCAGGGTGTTCTTCGGCACCGACACCTCGATGCCGTCGATTGTGCAGGTCACCAACTCTGGCGCGCTCACACTGTCACCGCCTCAAACAGGTAGGAAGCCGCCGGGTCGAAGGGGCAGCGGCCTTCTTCGATGTGCTGGAGGTATTCGTCGCGGAAGAACTTCAGCGAACTGGTCAGCGCCGAGGGGGCGCCGTCCCCGAGCGGGCAAAAAGCCCGCCCGACAATCGAGTTCGGGATGTCCTGGAGAATTCCCATGTCCTCGGGCCTGCCTTGGCCGGCCTCGATCCGCCGCAGCACCGACCGCAGCCAGAAGGTCCCCTCCCGGCAGGGCGTGCACTTGCCGCACGACTCGTGGGCGTAGAACTCCATCCACCGGCTGACCGCCCGAACCACGCAGACCGTCTCGTCGAAGCACTGCAGGGCGCGGGTGCCGAGCATCGACCCGGCCGCCGCGACCGAGTCGTAGTCCAGCGGCACGTCCAATTGGGCCGGGGTGAACATGGGCGTCGAGGACCCGCCCGGCATCCAGAACTTCAACTGGTGGCCCTCGCGCACGCCGCCGGCCAGCGCCAGCAGTTCGCGCATCGTGATGCCGAGTTCGGTCTCGTACTGGCCGGGCCGTTGGACGTGCCCAGACAACGAGTAGATGGCCACGCCGGTCGATTTCTCGGTGCCCATCGACTTCCACCAGTCGGCGCCGTTGGCGACGATCCAGGGCACCGAGGCGATCGACTCGACGTTGTTGACCACGGTCGGCCGCGCGTACAGCCCGGCCACGGCCGGGAACGGCGGCTTCAGGCGCGGCTGGCCGCGCCGCCCCTCGAGCGAGTCGAGCAGGGCGGTCTCCTCGCCGCAGATATAGGCCCCGGCCCCGGCGTGGACCGTCAACTCCAGTTCGAAGCCCGAGCCCATGACCGATTGGCCGAGCAACCCGGCCGCCTTCGCCCGGCTGACCGCGTTCAGCAGCCGCCGGTAGACGTGGACGACCTCGCCGCGCAAGTAGATGAAGGCGTGGTGGCAGCCGATGGCGTAGGACGTGATGATCACGCCCTCGATCAGCGAGTGCGGGTCGGCCATCATCAGGGGGATGTCTTTGCAGGTGCCCGGCTCGGATTCGTCGGCGTTGACGACCAGGTAGCGCGGGCCGCCGTCCGACGGCGGCAGGAACGACCACTTCACGCCGGTCGGGAAACCGGCCCCGCCCCGGCCGCGCAGGCCGGAGTCTTTGACGGCGTTCAGCACCGCCGCCGGCTCCATGGCCAGGGCCTTGGCCAGGGCTTGGTAGCCGCCGGTTCGGCGGTAGGCGTCCAGCGTCCAGGCGCGCCCGTCGCCCCAGCGCGAGGTCAGCAGGGGGGTCAGGGTGCTCATGCCGCCTCGCCTCCATCTTTCTTGCCCGATGC
>JAIROU010000480.1 GCA_031257375.1 Bifidobacteriaceae bacterium | reverse complement strand
CCGCGCCCGGTTCCGGCGCCCGACCCGGCGCCGCCGCCGTCCCCGGGCGCCCGGCCACCCGCCCGCCAGGGCCGAACCCGGGAGGGAGATCAAATCGCAGTCTCGGCGCCCAAGACCGGCCCCGGGGCCCGCCGAGGCTGCGATTCCATCTCCCCTCACCGGGCCGGGCGCCCATTGACACCGCTGCCCCGGCCCCGGGCGGGGCAGCGGCCAGAGCCGGTCCCCCAGCCGGTCCCCCAGCCGGTCCCCCAGCCGGTCCACCAGCCGGTCCACCAGCCGGTCCACCAGCCGGTCCACCAGCCGGTACAGAAGACCGGCCGGTACACCAGCCGCAGGCCGGCCGCGAGGCGCTGACCAGCTAGAACGTTGAAAAATCCGGGGCGAGGAATGCTGGGGTCGGCGCGACAGCCCGCGAGGAATGCTGGGGTCGGCGCGACAGCCCGCGATGAGTGTTGGCCGGCCTCGATCAGGAGGCGCGCAAGAAGTGTTGGTCTCGATGGCGGATCCCGCGGCAAGCGCCCCGGCGGCCCGACTTCGCCACCGCCTCGCCGCCCCCAACCACCAACGCGACCCGGCCGGGTCGGCCGCGTCGCGGAAGGCCCCGATCGCCCCGATCGCGGCGTCGACCGCGTCCATGAACGCCGTCCCCAAGCCGGCGCGCTCGCCCTCGTAGCACCGGGCCTGCGCCAAAAGCTCGGCGGCGGCCTCCGCCGTTCCCGGCGTGTCAGCGCCACGGCCCCTTGGCCGCCAACTCGGCGCGAATCGCGGCGAGCGACTCTTCGACGGCCGCTGCGTCCCGGTTCCCGCCCAGGTGATCGTCGACGCGGCGGCCGATTTCCTCGCGCCAGGCGGCCCCGCCATCCGCGGCGTCGCCGGCCGGCGGATCGCCGGGTGTCAGCAGCACCTGACAGGCCAGGTCGGCGCGCTGCTCGCGCGTCATTTCCATGACAGTCTCCAGAACCTCGGCCACCGTAGTCGTAATCCCTCGATCGTGCGCTGGGTCGCCTGGGACGAGCCGATGATTCAGACGCACAGATCGTGGATACTGGATGGCGTGACGGTCATACTTGTTGACCAAGCCAGCCCGGATCTGCGCCATGCCGCCGAGGTAGCTCGCCACGGCGACGACGTCATCCTCACCAGCGGCGGCGAACCTGTCGCCCAAGTCGTTGCGGTGGACGCGCGGCCGTCATCCACCGCTGTCCTGTTTCGCGCCCTGGCCGGCCTTCCGAGAGTTGACGCCGCGAGGATGCGGGCCGACATCGAATCTGTCATGGACACCTCGCTGTGACAGACACGTTGCGCGCCGTTGTCGACACGAACGTGACTATTCAGGCCGCAGACGACCTCAGCGTCGAGCTGTTGCCTTCGAGCACAGCGGTCAGCGCCATAACGGTCGCCGAACTCGAAGTCGGGATTGCGGCGGCCAGGTCCCCGGTGGATCAGGCTGCGCTTGTCGCTCGCCAGGAGGCTCTGATCAGTCTGGCTGAGGTGCTGCCGTTCGACCTCGCGTGCGCCAAAGCGTTCGGCCGTGTGGCGGCCGACCTGCGCGCCCAAGGGCGGAAGGTGTCGGCGCGGTCCTTCGACGCTTTGATCGCCGCGACGTCGATTGCCAACGGCCTTCCGCTATTCACACTCAACCCCGATGACTTCCGGGCAATCCAAGAGCTGGATCTCCGCCCGCTGTCGCCGCCGCCTGGCTGATTCGCACCTGCGGTTTGGCACGGCCCGTCGGCGCTCAGCCGAGGACGGCCAGGGTCGGGGCCGATGCCGTGAGCACCACGTCGCCGCGAAGGCCCAGGTTCGCGCGACGCCAGCCAGGCCCCGGCGGCCTTGCCAGCCCGCCCGGTGCGAGTCGGGTGGAGGGCGCCCCGTTCACTCTTGGTTCCACAGACAGTTCTGTTGTCCGCGCGTGGCTAAGCGACCTTTGGGGCGACCCGAAGCGGCCACTGACGCCGACCGCATGGGATCTGACTGGTATAGCGGAGCACCCCTGCCTACTGGCTGCCGGGAACGACCCACCGCCGACGAGCGCGAACGCCCAGGCCGGCGAAAGGGTCGGCCTAGGGCGCTCCTAATGGGAACTTACTCAAACCTTCCCCTTGTCTGCGGGTGTTGCATAATAGCTGGTCGGGGTCTGGTTTGGAGTTGGTCAGGGACGGCTCGGAGGGCCAGTTTTCGGACGTTCGGGGGGCGTGTGTGGCGCGGGTTGGGAATCGTCAAACCTTTCTCAGCGGGCCAGAGGCGGACGAGATGTTGGCGCTGTACGGCGCCGGGATGACCGCGGAGGAAGTCGCCGGTGAGTTCGGGGTGGACCGGTCGACGGTGCGGTCCCAGGCGAGGCGGCGGGGTGTGGCGCGGCCTGCTGGTGTGACGCCGGAGTTGTTGGCCGAGTACGCGGCGGGCGTCCCGGTCCAAGAGTTGGCGGCGCGGTCGGGGGCCGCCCCGGAGGCGGTTGTCCGTCACGCCCGGTTGAACGGGATCGCGGTCCAGCCGAAGACCGCCACGTTGCCGCAGGCCGCCGAGATCGGGGCGTTGTACACCGATGGCGTGCCGATCAAGGAGATCGGGGAGCGGACGGGTTTGAGGGCGCGGGCGGTGCGGCAGGCGCTGGTGGCCGCCGGGGTGGAGATCCGCCCGGCGGCGCGCCGCCCGGTGTTGGCGGGCAAGGCGGACGAGGTCGCCGCCCTGCGGCGG
>JAIROU010000475.1 GCA_031257375.1 Bifidobacteriaceae bacterium | reverse complement strand
GTCAACGACCCAGGAGTGCCCGATGCCGCCGTGATAGTCGCCGCAGTACCACCCGGCACAGACAAGCCGGCATGGTTAGTCCGCCCGGTCAAGGTGGACGCCCCGACCAAGGTGATCGCAACAGCTGCGGCATCGACCAAGCCGACCGGCGAGGCGACGCCCGTGCCGGTCGCGGTCAGACCGTTGAGCCGCAACGGAACAGTCGCACCCGCCACCGAATCACCATCAACGGTGTAACTACGCGGCAGCACGTCAGAAGCGCTGAAACTCGCCCCGAGCTCGACCGGCACGTCCCCGATGGACAAGTCCCGGTCGTTCAACCAAGCCAACTGCCCCGACAGCCCCGCCAACCGATAATTCGTTTGATCCCGCACAGTTTGAGTGACCGCGTCCGTGGCGTGGGCGCCAGGCAGCGCGAACCAACCCTGATCGCCGCTATAAGCGCCGATGTCGGTGGCGACGACCGGGCTGAACTCGCCCCCACCGTTTTCCACCGCCGCATAAACCCGGACCGAGTCATTCGCGCCCCAGTTATCAACCGCGCCCGCGTTCACAGTGTTAGACCCAACCGACACCGCGCCGGTGTAAGCCAGACCACCCGAGTCCGCCAACGCCGCCAAGGCCTCGCCGTCGGCCGGCGCCGCGCCGCCGACCTGCAAATACACAGTGCCCGCCTGATCCGTGTCCACGTTGAAATCACCGCCAGCGATCGACGTGAACCAGCGGTCAGCGCCAACCAGATTAAGATCAACCGTCGGCGCGTCAGCCAACGCCGGCGCCGCCACCAACGGCACCGCCACAACCGCCGCCACCATCGCGGCCGCAAACCTCTTCACGGCGCCACCACCAGACCGGCGCGACGGCCGCCCCCGGGCAACAGACGCGAACCAATGCCCCCCCCCCGCTAGCGCGGCGCGCACGTCGCCGAACCTGGCCCGGTCCCTAAACCGGGCTGAGCGGACGACCAGAACCAACCGCGACGGCAGTGGTGTTAACGGAGAGTTGGGGGACATGTTTGACGCTCCTTATGATCAATTCGCTTCAGACATAGGCGGGCGGCGGACACATTCAGAGAACCAACCCGTCCATAAAACGTAGATTGGTTGGCCCCCACCAGCATAATCGGGCAAAGTATTTCCACCAACCGCCCCAATCACACGTCAAACAAAGTGTGTCCCCAGGTTTGAGACGAAAGGACCGTCCCCGGGTTCGGGGGGGGCGCAAGAAGCGCGGGGTTGCGGGCAGGCTCTAGAGTTGACGGTGTGAGTGCGGGGATTAACTCCGGGTTGGCCCGGCGGGTGGGGGGACTGGTGGCGCGGCCCGGGCCGGCGGTGTCGCATGCCGAAGGCATTCATTTGGTGGCCGATTTGCGGCATCAGGTGGGCAAGGCGTTCGGCTACGTTTCTGAGATCACTGACTTGGAACAGGCGGCGGCCCAGGCGGCCAGCACGCAGACGGTGGTGGTGGACCGGCGCGGGCTGGTCCGCAGCCTGATAGCAACGGTCCAATCGCTGACCGCCCCGATCTGGACGGACGAGGACATGTCCTGGTTGGCCCGGCAGATCGCCAGCGGGCAGATCGGCGGCCTGACCGGGGTGCTGGCCTACCGCGTGCTGGGGCATTACGACCCGTTCCACGTCGGCCCGGCCGGCCAGCCCGGCCGGATTGTGCTGACCGCCCCGAACATCTTGCGCTTCGAGCGGGAACTCGACGCCGACCCGACCGACTTCCACCTGTGGGTGGCGTTGCACGAGGCCACCCACGCCGTCCAGTTCGCGGCCGCGCCCTGGCTGGTCGGATGGATGCGGGGACGCTTCGCCGCCCTGATCGACGCCGACGCCGAGCCGGCCAACCCGAAGCGGGCGCTGGCCGCCGTCAAAAAGCTGCCGGAGTTGTTCGCCGACCAGGGCTCGCCGCTCCCGGCCGCCCAGTTGCTCTCCCCCGAGCAGTCCCGCCTCCTGGCGCAGCTGGCCGCCGCCATGTCGGTGCTGGAGGGCCATGCCGACGTCATCATGGACGCCGTGGGGCCGAAGATCGTCAAGACGTTGGAGCAGCTCAGGCCGCGATTCGAGGCCCGCCGGGTGGCTCGCGGCCGGTTCGAGCGGGCGGTCCGCCGACTGGCCGGGATCGAGGCCAAGACAGCCCAGTACGTCCAGGGCGCGGCCTTCGTGCGGGCCGGGCTGGCCGCCTTGGGGCACGAAGGCTTCAACGCCGTCTTCGAGGCGCCCTCGAACCTGCCCACGGCGGCGGAAATGGATGACCCGCCCGCCTGGATCGAACGCATCCGTGGCCTCGACCGGTAGCGCCCGTGGCCGGCCCTGACCCGGCCGTCGCGGCCGGTCGCCTGGCCGTCCGGCGCTGGCTGCGCGCCCACCCCGCTCCGACCGCCGAGCCAGCTTCGACCGCCCACCCCGCTCCGACCGCCGAGCCCGCCCGGCCGCCCGGCCCGGCGCCGCTGGCGCTGGTGGCCTGTTCGGGCGGGACCGATTCGCTGGCCCTGGCCGCCGCCGCCGCGTTTGAGGCCCCGCGGCAGGGCTGGCGCTTGGGGGCCGCGATTGTCGACCACGGCCTCCAAGAGGAGTCCCGTGCCGTCGCCGCCCGGACTCGGGACCAGTGCCGGAGCCTGGGGCTCGACCCGGTGGAGGTCCTGGCGGTGCGGGTCGACCGCGACTCGCCCGCCGGTGTCGAGGCGGCGGCCCGCCAGGCCCGCTACGACGCGCTCGAACGGGCGGCGCGGCGGCTCGGCGCCGAGGCGGTCTGGCTGGCCCACACGCTTGACGACCAGGCCGAGACGGTGCTGCTGGCCCTGGCCCGCGGGGCCGGGTCAAAAGCCCTGGCCGGGATGCCGGAGCAGCGCGGGCTGTTCGCCCGCCCGTTCCTGGGGCTGACCCGCGCCCAGACCACGGCCATCGTGGCGGCGAGCGGGATCGAACCCTGGCAGGACCCGACCAATCAGCCGGACGGGCCTTACAACTCGGCCCGCAGCCGGGTCAGAGCCCATCTGATGCCGCTGGCCAGGGAGATTCTCGGCCCCGGCTTCGCGCGCGCCCTGGCCCGCACGGCGGCGCGCCTGCGCCAAGACTCGGACTACTTGGACGCCCAGGCCGCCCGCCTCCTGCTGGCCGCCGCCGAAGCGCGAACGGGGCAAGCGGCATCGGGCGATGAGGGCCCAAGGCTGACCCTGGACGTGGCCGAACTGGCGGGCGCCCACCCGGCCATCCGGGGCCGGGCGCTGCTGGCCGGCGCCCAAGCGGCCGGCGCCAGCCCCGGCGGGCTCAGCGCCGCCCAGGTCGAAGCCCTCGACGCGCTGGTCACCGCCTGGCGCGGCCAAGGCGCGGTCCACCTGGCCGGGGCGATCGCGGCCCAGCGCAAATGTGGCAAGCTGGAGTTTCGCGCATTTCCCAGTTCCGAACGAGCCCCCGAGGAGACCTAGGTGGACGCCCAAGACATTGGAGCCGACCTTGAGAAGGTGCTGCTGACGAGCCAGCAGATCGATCAGCGCCTGGACCAGATGGCGGCCCAGATCGACGCCGACTACCAGGGCCGGGACCTGCTGCTGGTGGGCGTGCTGAAGGGGGCGGTGATGGTGATGGGCGACCTGTCGCGCAAACTGCACGCCAAGGTGACGATGGATTGGATGGCGGTGTCCTCCTACGGGTCGGGGACAAAATCGTCAGGTGTGGTGAGGATTCTGAAAGACTTGGACACCGATATCCACGGACGGGACGTTCTGATAGTCGAGGACATTGTCGACTCGGGCTTGACCTTATCCTGGTTGCTGGCCAACTTGCGCTCGCGCGGTGCCCGTTCGGTTGAGGTGGCGGCTTTGCTGCGCAAGCCGGACGCGGCCAAAGTCGAGGTCCCGGTGCGATACATCGGTTTCGACATCCCGAACGAGTTTGTGGTGGGTTACGGGCTCGACTTCGCCGAGCAATACCGGAACTTGCCGTTCGTGGGCACCCTGGCGCCGCAGGTTTACCAGTGAATGAAGGCTGCCGGGCGGGGCGGGGCCGGGGGCGGCCAGCCGGCGGCCCAGGAGCGCAAGAGAGTCGATAAGAGAGCGAACACGTGGCAAAGACACCGACCAAGAGAGCTTTCCCCAGGGCGCCATTGATTTGGATGCTGCTGGGGCTGGTGGCCATCTGGCTGCTGATCGGTTCGCTGTTCAAAGGCGGCCCGCAGCAGATCGACACCTCCCAGGGACTCAAACTGCTGGCCGACCACCAGGTCAAAGCGGTCAAGATTGTGGACGGCGAGCAGCGGGTCGACCTGACCTTGACGAAGGAGCTCGAGGGCAAAGGGACGCTGGTCCGGTTCTACTACGTCGAGCCGCAGGGACCCGAGGTGGTCCAGGCGATCAAGGACGCCAAGCCGAAGGAGGGCTTCAACTCCGAGGTCCCGACCCAGTCCTGGTGGGGCTCGCTGCTGATGACGCTCATCCCGATGGCCCTGATCCTGGGGCTGTTCTGGTGGCTGATGTCGCAGATGCAGGGCGGCGGGCGCGGCGGCCCGCTGAGCTTCGGCAAGTCGAAGGCCAAACTGGTGTCGAAGGAGTCGCCCAAGGTCACCTTCGCGGACGTGGCCGGGGTCAACGAGGCGGTCGAGGAACTGCAAGAGATCAAGGAGTTCTTGTCCGAGCCGGCCAAGTTCCAGGCTGTCGGCGCCAAGATCCCCCGCGGCGTGCTGCTCTACGGCCCGCCCGGCACCGGCAAGACCCTGCTCGCCCGGGCCGTGGCCGGGGAGGCCCAGGTGCCCTTCTACTCCATCTCCGGGTCTGACTTCGTGGAGATGTTCGTCGGCGTCGGCGCCTCGCGCGTGCGGGACCTGTTCGAGCAGGCCAAGGCCAATTCCCCGGCCATCATCTTTGTGGACGAGATCGACGCGGTCGGCCGCCACCGCGGCGCCGGCCTGGGCGGCGGCCACGACGAGCGCGAGCAGACCCTCAACCAGTTGCTGGTCGAGATGGACGGCTTCGACGCGACCACCAATGTGATCCTGATCGCCGCCACCAACCGGCCCGACATCTTGGACCCGGCCCTGATGCGCCCCGGCCGCTTCGACCGCCAGATCACGGTCGGCTCGCCGGACCAGCCCGGCCGCCTGGCCATTTTGAAGGTCCACGCCAAGGGCAAGCCGATGGCCGATGACGTCGATCTGGCCCAGGTGGCCAAGCGCACGCCTGGGTTCACCGGCGCCGATCTGGCCAAGGTGCTGAACGAGGCGGCCTTGCTGACCGCCCGCGAGGACGTCCACCAGATCACCAATCACGCCCTCGACGAGGCCATCGACCGGGTGGTGGCCGGCCCGCAGCGGGTCTCGATGATCATGACCGAGGACGAGAAGAAGAACACCGCCTACCATGAGGGCGGGCACGCCGTGGTGGCGGCCGCCTTGCGCAACACCGACCCGGTCACCAAGGTGACGATCCTGCCCAGGGGGCGGGCGCTGGGCTACACCATGGTCATGCCGACCCGCGACAAGCACTCGGTCACCCGCAACGAGTTGCTGGACCAGTTGGCCTATGCGATGGGCGGCCGCGTGGCCGAGGAGCTGGTCTTCCACGACCCGACCTCCGGCGCCTCGAACGACATCGAGAAGGCCACCGCCACCGCCCGCAAGATGGTCATGGAGTACGGCATGAGCTCCGCGCTCGGCTCGGTCCGCTACGGCCAGGCCGAGGGCGAGGTCTTCCTCGGCCGCGATTACGGCCATCAGCGGGACTATTCGGAGGCCGTCGCGGCGGAGATAGACGCCCAAGTCAGGCTGCTGATTGAGAACGCCCACACGGAGGCCTGGGCCATTTTGCGGGCGAACCGCGAGGTCCTGGACGCCTTGGTGCTGAAGTTGTTGGAGAAGGAGACCCTGAACGAGGCCGAGTTGACGGCCGTCTTCGATGGGATCGTCAAACAGCCCGAGCGCCCGGTTTGGCTCAGTTCCAGCGAACGGCCGGTGTCCAGCCGGGGTCCGGTCGCGATGCCCGCCACGGCGGCGTCACGGTCCGCCGATGCCGCCGGGTCGCCCGATGCCGCCGGGTCGCCCGATGCCGTCCGGTCGCCTGGGTCAGGCGGCGGGCCGGGCGCCGGGCCACAGCCGGGGCCCAGCGCAACGCCGGAAGACCGGCCGGGCGCAGGGCCGGGTGTCGGGCCGGGCGCGGGGCCGGGCGTCGGGCCGGGCGCGGGGCCACAGCCGGGGCCGGGCGGCCGACCCGGAGCCGGGGCGGGCGATGGCTGAGGCGGCGGCCGGGTTCGACCGGGAGCGGGTCGAGGCGGCCGTGCGCGAATTCCTCTGCGGCATCGGCGAAGACCCCGACCGCCCGGGCCTGGTCGAGACGCCGGCCCGTGTGGCAAAGGCGGCGGCCGAGATCTTCTCCGGGCTGGGGCGCGATCCCGGCGAACTCCTGGAGGCCCGGTTCGACCTTGGGCACCAGGAGTTCGTGCTGGTCAAAGACGTGGCGTTCTACTCCATGTGCGAACATCACCTGCTGCCCTTTCACGGACTGGCCCACTTGGGCTACATCCCGGCCGCCGACGGGCACATCACCGGCCTGTCCAAACTGGCCCGGCTGGTCGGCCTGTGCTCGCGGCGCCCGCAGGTCCAGGAGCGGCTGACCAGCCAGATCGCGGACGCGCTGATCGAGGCCCTGGAAGCGCGCGGCGTGATCGTGGTGCTCGAGGCCGAGCACCTGTGCATGACCATGCGGGGCGTGCGCGCGGCCGGCTCGAAGACCGTCACCTCGGCCGTGCGGGGCGTCCTGCGGTCCGGACCGACCCGCGCCGAAGCCATGTCCCTGATAGCCCGCTGATGCCCGCCCCCACCCCCCGCCGCACATGGCGCCAGGCGCCACGTGCGGTCCCGGACGGGCTGCCGGAGCGGCTGGGGAGATTGGGGCGGACGGCGGTGATGGGGATCTGCAATGTCACGCCGGACTCGTTCTCTGACGGGGGGCGGCACTTGCAACTGGCGGCCGCCCTCGACCATTGCGACCGGATGCTGGCCGAGGGCGCCGATCTGATCGACGTGGGCGGCGAGTCGACCCGGCCGGGGGCCGGGCGGGTCAGCCGGGATGAGGAATGGCGGCGGATCGGGCCGCTGATCAAAGAGCTGGTGGCGCGCGGGGTGGTGGTGTCGGTCGACACCATGCGGGCGGCGGTGGCCGCCGCCGCCGCCCGGGCCGGGGCAGCCATCGTCAACGACGTCTCCGGCGGCCAGTCGGACCCGGACCTGCTGGCGGTGGTGGCCGAGTCGGGCCGACCCGTGATACTGGGGCATTGGCGGGGCCACTCCGCGGGGATGGACGGGCTCGACCGCTACGGCGACGTGGTGGCCGAGGTCGCGGCCGAGTTGCTGGGGCAAGTCGACAAGGCGGTCGCGGCCGGGGTCCGGCCCGAACTGATCGTGCTGGATCCGGGCCTGGGCTTCGCCAAGACCGGGGCCTCGAACTGGCCGTTGCTGGCGCACCTCGACGCGCTTGGCGAACTGGGTTTCCCGTTGCTGGTCGGCGCGTCGCGGAAACGGTTTCTCGAGCCCGTCCGCGGTCCCGATCCGGCCCTGGCGGCGCTCGGCCCGGCCGGGCGCGACCACGCCACCGCCGCCCTGACGGCACTCAGCGCCGCCGCCGGGGTGTGGTGTGTGCGCGTCCACGCGGTGGCGGCCAACGCCGCCGCCGTGCGCGTGGCCGAGGCTCTGTCACAGGCCGGTCGGGGCGTCGGATCCGCCGAAATCGGACTGGCGGGCGGGGAAACTGGGCCGACAGACCGCGATAGTACTGGCCTGGCCTTCACGGATGAGCAAAACCGGGGCATGATTGCGTAATGGACTGGCTGCCAGGACCGACCGGGGACGCGCTCGATCTGATCGAATTGCGCGGCATCACCGCCTACGGATACCACGGGGTCATGCCGGAGGAACGCCGCAACGGTCAGACTTTCCGGGTCGACCTGAGGCTGCACCTTGATTTGCGGGCCGCCGCCGAACAAGACGACCTCGCCCTGACCGTCGATTACACCGAGGTCGCGAAACTGGCGGCGGCGATTCTGTCCGGCCCGCCGCGCAATCTGCTCGAGGCGGTGGCCGCGCGCATAGCCGAGGCGGTGCTCGAAGACCGGCCGATCGAAATGGTCGAAGTGACCGTCCACAAGCCGGACGCGCCCCTGGGCGTCCAAGCCGAGGACGTATCAGTGCGCCTTTGCCGGGGGGTCCCGAGTTGGCGGGAGACCACCTTCATCGCGCCCGACTCGGACATTTTCGCGGCCGTCAGCGAGGCCGAACGGCGGGCCGGGCTGGCCAGCCCGATCGCCGGTTCCGAGCAGGCCAGCCCGATCGCCGGGTCCGAGCAGGCCAGCCCGATCACCGGGTCCGAGCAGGCCAGCCTGATCGCCGGGTCCGAGCGGGCCAGGTCGGCCCGGGGAGCGACCGGCGCCGCTTTGGCGGCTGAGGCCTCGCCCCGCCCGACCGGCGCGACCGGCGCGACCGGCCCGACCGGCGCGACCCGCGCGACCCGCCCGACCGGCCCGAACGGCGCGACCCGCGCGACCGGCCCGACCCGCGCGACCGGCCCGACCCGCGCGACCGGCCCGACCCGCGCGACCGGCGCGACCGGCGCGACCGGCCCGAACGCGCACTTGGCGGCATCGGCCGCGATTCCGGCCGACGACTGGGCGGTCGGCCGACCGGTGTCCGGGCAACCCGCCCCCGTCCGCCGCCGTCCGAGCCCCCCGGATTGGCCGGTGGCGTCAATCGACCAAGCCCCGGCCGAGCCGGCCGACGCCATCATCGCGCTGGGGGCCAATCTGGGCGAGGCCCTGGCCACCTTGCGCCAGGCCCTCGCCGATCTGCGCGAGGAGCCCGGAATCGAAGTCTTGGCCGTCTCCCCGCTGGCCCGCACGGCGCCGGTGGACTTCGAGGACCAGCCGGACTTCTTCAACGCCGTCGCCCACATCAGGACCACTTTGTCGCCGCGAGCCCTGCTGCACTCCCTCCAGGGCATCGAGGAGAAGCACGGCCGCCGGCGAGCGGTGCCCGGCGGCCCGCGCACCCTCGACCTGGACTTGGTCGCCTACGACACCTTGCTGGCCGACGAGGACGAGTTGACCCTGCCCCACCCGCGCGCCCACCAGCGCGCCTTCGTCCTGGTGCCGTGGTCGCTGATGGCGCCTGGGGCCTTCCTGCCCGGCCTGGGCGGCGGCCCGGTCGCGGAATTGGCCGAGTACGCCCCGGACCAGGGGGCAATCCGCTGGCTGGCGCCCGATTGGGAGCG
>JAIROU010000442.1 GCA_031257375.1 Bifidobacteriaceae bacterium | reverse complement strand
GAGGCCATCTCCCTGGTGGCGGCCCTGCGGTCGATCGAGCAGGCCGGCGGCCTGAGCGAGGCCTCGGCCGCCGCCAGCGCCCGGGCCAAACTCGAGAAGGCGCTCGGATCGGCATCGGGCGACGTGCTCGACTTCAACCTCCCGAGAGGCGGCCCGACGCTGGAAGCGGTTCGGCGCGGCATCGCCCAAGCCGAACGCCTGACGTTCGAGTACGCCAACCAGGCGGGCGAGCCAAGCCGGCGCCGCGTCGATCCGCTGGAACTGTTCGGGGCCGGCGACCACTGGCTGCTGGCGGCCTGGGACCTGGGCGCCGAGGCGGAGCGGCACTTCCGGGTCGACCGGATCAGCGGCCTGGCCCAGGCCGGCGAAGCGGCCGAGTCCCACCCCTACCGGCCCCGGCGGTCAGGCTGGTCGGGGCGGGCCGAATTGGTGGTGGACGCCGTCTTCAACCCGAGCCAAAGATGGCGGGCCGAGGAGTTGGAGACGTTGGCGCCGCCGCTGGCCCTGCCGGGCGGCGCCCTGCAAGTCCAACTTGGCGTGGTCAACCCGGACTGGATCACCGCCATGGCCTTGGGCGGCGGCGGCGAGATCGAGGTCCTGAGACCGCCCGAAGTGCGCGGGCGGATCGCGGACGCGGCCGCGGCGGCACTTCGGTAGGCTGTGGGTCCGTGTGGTTTTGGCTCTGGAGTTCCCTGGTGGCGGCTTGGCTGGCGGGCGTCTTCTTCGGCCTGCGCTGGCTGTGGCGCCGGTTTGCCGAGTTGACGCGGGCCGTGGCCGAGGCGGCCGCGCTGGTCGGCCAAGTGGCGCAGGATCGCCAAACCAGTTTTGAGGCGACGCCCATACCGACCCCGGCGATGGTGGCCGACCCGGCGGAACTGGCCGCCCGGGCGCTCGCCCGCGGCGACCGCAAAGCCGCCCGCAGGCGCCGCAAACAAGAGCGCCACCAGGCCGTCTACGACGACTGGGCGGTCCTCGCCGGCTACAAGGACGCTTAAGGTGGCGGTCATCGGCCTGGTGGTCAATCCGACCGCCGGGAAGGGCAGGGCCCAGGGCCAGCGGGACAAGCTGGGCGCGATCTGGAAGGCCCGCGGCCACCAGGTGGTCGACCTGTCGGCCCCGGACCTGGCCGCCGCCGAGACCTCCGCCCGCCAGGCCGTGGTCGACGGCGTCGACGCGCTGGTCGTGGCCGGCGGCGACGGCATGACCCACCTGGGCGTCAACGTGGTGGCCGGGACCACTCTGCCCCTCGGCATAATCCCGCTCGGCACCGGCAACGACGTCGCCCGCGCCCTCGGCCTGCCCCGCCGCGACCTCGAGGCCGCCGTCAAGGTGATCGAGCAGGGCCTGGCCGCCGGTCCCCGCGTGATCGACGCCGTCCGGGTGACCGACACCAGCCATTCGATGATGGAGTGGTTCGTCGGGGTGCTCTCGGCCGGTTTCGACGCCGCCGTCAACGCCACCGCCAACCGCCTGGCCTGGCCGCCCGGCGAGTCGGTCTACGTCCGGGCGCTGCTGAAGGAGCTCTCCCGCTACGCGCCCTACGGCTTCGAGATCGACATCGACGGGAAGCTGGCTTGGCAGTCGGCCGCCGCCCTGGTGGCGGTGGCGAACGGCTCGGACATCGGCGGCGGCATGCGGATCGCGCCGGAGGCGTCGCTCGACGACGGCCTGCTCGACATCGTGATCGCCGGGCCGGTCTCAAAGGCCACTTTGCTGACCGTCTTCCCGCGCGTCTACCGCGGCACCCACGTCTCCCACCCGTCCGTCAGCGTCCGGCGCGGCCGCGAGATCGTCATCAAACCGCGCCTCGACCTGGGCCAGGCGCCGCCCGACGCGCACACCGACGGCGAGCGGGTCGGCCCGCTGCCGCTGTCCTGCGTTTGCGTGCCCGGCGCCCTGCGGGTCCTGGCGGGCCGGTCGTGAGCTCCCCGGCCGAGGCCTACTCGGCCTTCCGGTCGCGCCAGGCCGGGGCGGCGGTGGAGCGCTTCGCGGCCGGGCTCGGCTTCCCCCTGGACCCCTACCAGCGCGAGGCCTGC
The DNA here is from genome assembly GCA_031257375.1 of Bifidobacteriaceae bacterium. Classification (GTDB taxonomy): domain Bacteria; phylum Actinomycetota; class Actinomycetes; order Actinomycetales; family WQXJ01; genus JAIRTF01. Next base: position 2,204 of record JAIROU010000442.1, on the reverse strand, counting down.
GCCGGACTGTTGGCCGGGGAGTCGGTGCTGGTGGCGGCCCCCACCGGGGCCGGCAAGACGGTGGTCGCCCTGTTCGGCATCGACCACGCCTTGGGTTTGGAGACCTTCCCGGCCGCCGATGCCGTCGGCTCGCCCGAGCCCCGGACGGGGCGCCGGGCCTTTTACACCACTCCGATCAAAGCCCTGTCGAACCAGAAGTTCCGCGAGTTGTCGCAGCGCTACGGGGCGGACGCGGTCGGGCTGGCGACCGGGGACCAGTCGATCCGGCCGTGGGCGCCGATCGTGGTGATGACGACCGAGGTGCTGCGCAACATGCTCTACGCCGACGCCGGGGCGCTGGCCGGGCTCGATCTGGTGGTGCTGGACGAGGTTCATTACCTGGCCGACCGCTTTCGCGGTCCGGTCTGGGAGGAAGTGCTGATCCAACTGCCGCAGCGGGTTCAGGTGGTGGCGCTGTCGGCGACGGTGTCTAACGCCGAGGAGTTCGGCGAATGGCTGGCCCTGGTGCGCGGCGCCGTCCGGGTGGTGGTCTCCGACGTGCGGCCGGTGCCGCTGTGGCAGCACGTCCTGACCGGCGAGGGCCTGAAAGACCTTTACGCGCCGACCGCCTCGGGCGCGCCGTCGACCGGCCTCAATCCGGAGTTGGTGCTGATCGGCGCGCGCGGCGGTGGCGGTCGGGGCGGGCGCGGTGGCGGCTTCGGCGCGGGCGGTGGCTTCGGGGGCGGCCCCGGCGGGCGGGCGGGACGAGACGGGCGCGCCGGGGGCGGCCTTGGCGGGCGGGCCGCCGCCGGCGGCTTCGGCGGCCGGGGCCCGGGCGGCGGCCGCCGAAGCGGCGGGCCGGGGGCGGGCCTCGGGCGCCCCCAGCCGAGGTTCGCGGTGGTCGAGGCGCTGGACCGGGAGGGGCTGCTGCCGGCCATCTACTTCGTCTTCTCGCGGGCGGGCTGCGAGGCGGCGGCGGCGCAGTGCCGCTCGGCCGGGCTGGTGCTGACCAGTCGGCCGGAGGCGGCCAGAATCCGCCGCCTGCTGGACAGCCGGGCCATGGCCCTGGCGCCAGGCGACTTGGCGGTGATCGACTTCCCCGGTTTTCTGGCCGGCGCCGCGGACGGTTTCGCGCCCCATCACGCCGGGATGCTGCCGCTGTTCAAAGAGGCGGTCGAGGAATTGTTCCAAGCCGGGCTGCTGAAAGTGGTCTTCGCCACCGAGACGCTGGCCCTGGGGATCAACATGCCCGCCCGCACGGTGGTGATGGACCGGCTGGACAAATGGGACGGGACCGCCCACGCCGATCTGACGCCGGGGGAGTACACCCAGTTGACCGGGCGGGCCGGACGGCGCGGGATCGACGTCGAGGGCCACGCCGTGGTGGTGACCGGGCCGAAGGTGGCCCCGGCCAAGGTCCTGCCCCTGGCCTCGAAGCGGACCTACCCGCTGCGCAGCGCCTTCCACCCGACCTACAACATGACGGTCAACCTGATCCAGCGGCTCGGGCCGGAGCGATCCCGCCAAGTGCTCGGCCTGTCCTTCGCCCAATTCCAGGCCGACCGCTCCGTGGTCGGCCTGACCGACCAGATCCGGCGGCTCGACCAAGCCATCGACGGCTACGCCCAGGCCATGCGCTGCGACCGCGGCGACTTCGAGGCGTATCAGGCCCTGCGCGACCGGTTGACCTGGCTGGAGAAGACCGCCGCCAAGTCGAAATCGGCCAGCCGCCGGGCCGGGACCAAAGCCGTCCTGGCCGACCTCAGGCGCGGCGACGTCTTGCGGCTGGACTCGGGCAAGTACAGGGGCCTGATGCTGGTCATCCACCCCGGCAAGGCCGGGGCGGGACGGCCGTTGGTGCTGACCGAGAAGGGCAAGGCCCGCCGTGTCGTCCTGGCCGAGGCCGGGCCCGGCGTCAGTCGCGCCGGGCACATCAAGCTCAAAGGCGACGATGCCGTCAAAACGCCCGAGCAGCGCTCCCGCTGGGCCGAGCGTCTAACCCGGATGGCGCTGGAATTGGCCGCCGGCGCCGCCAGTCCGGCCGGCCCGCCTGAACTCCAACCCCGGTCGACCGGCGCCGACCATCATCATCCCGACGGCCCCAGTGTGCCCGGTCGGTACGACCCTGGCGGCGGCGCCGCGCGGGCGGGCTGGGACGGCCCGGCGGGCTGGGCCGGCCCGGCGGGCGGGGCCGGGCGGGCGGCCTCGGACGGTGCCGGGCGGGC
>JAIROU010000393.1 GCA_031257375.1 Bifidobacteriaceae bacterium | reverse complement strand
CAGCGGAGGAACAGCCTCACACAACCAGCCGGTCGTGATGAAACTGGAAAAAACTCCCAGCCGACAGTGGCAACTTCCCAACGATCAACCCGGCAAGAAACATCCGATCACAGACAGCGACGGGGCGAGGAGAGGAAGGGGGCGAAGGGGGACGAGGGGACGAGGGGGCGAGTGGGCGAGGGGCCAAGGGGCGAGGGGTGGTGGCGGATGGGTCGGAGCGGGGCGGGGGAGTCGGGGTTGGCCGGGGTGGCCGGTCGGGGGGTTGTGGGAGAATGCCCTTCGTGTCTGAACCAGTTTCACCTCTCGACCCGGCCGCGTTGCAAGCGGTGTCCGATGCCGCTGTGGCGGCGGCCGCCGCCGCCGTCAGTTTGGCGGACCTGGCCGCCAGGCGCCGCCAGTGGACCGGCGACCAAAGCCTGATCGCCCAGGCCAATAGGGCGATCAAGGACCTGCCCGGACCAGACCGCGCCCAGGCCGGAAAGAACATGGGCGCGGTCAAAAGGCGCGTCAACGAAGCCTTCGAGACCCGGCGCGGTGAACTGGAGGAGGCGGCGGCATCGGACAAGTTGAGCCAAGAGAAGGTCGACGTGACCTGGCCGACCGATCGGCGGCCCCCCGGCGCCAGGCACCCGCTGGAACTGCTCCAGGAGAAGATCGCCGACGTGTTCACGGCCATGGGCTGGACCATCGCCGAAGGCCCGGAACTGGAGGCCGAATGGCTCAACTTCGACGCCCTGAACTTCGGGCCGGACCACCCGGCCAGGCAGATGCAGGACACCTTCTTTGTCGATCCGCCCGGCTCCGGCCTGGTGCTGCGGACCCACACCAGCCCGGTCCAGGCCCGGGTGCTGCTCAGCCAGGGGGCGCCGTGCTATGTGGCGGTGCCGGGCAAGGTCTTTCGGACCGACGAGTTGGACGCCACCCACACGCCGGTCTTCCACCAGGTCGAGGGCCTGGCCGTGGACAAGCGCCTGACCATGGCGGACCTGCGCGGGACGCTCGACCACCTGGCGGACGCGATGTTCGGCGGCGGGGCGACAACCAGGCTGCGGCCGTCGTTCTTCCCCTTCACCGAGCCGAGCGCGGAGATGGATCTGGCCTGTTTCGCCTGCGGCGGGCGCGACCCGGAGTGCCGCACCTGCGGCGGCTCGGGCTGGATCGAATGGGGCGGCTGCGGCATGGTCGACCCGAATGTGCTGGTGGCCTGCGGGGTCGATCCGACCGAGTACCAGGGGTTCGCCTTCGGGATGGGGATCGAGCGGACCTTGATGTTTAGGGCCGGCGTCCAAGACATGCATGACATGGTCGAGGGCGACGCCCGCTTCTCTCGCAACTACGGGGTGGGAATCTGATGCTTGTGCCATTGCCCTGGCTGGCCGAATACGTCCCGCTGAACGGCCGCGACGGCGCCCAAGTGGCCGAAGCGCTGGTCAAAGTCGGCATCGAGGAGGAAGCCGTCCACGGATCGGGGGTGACCGGACCGCTGGTGGCCGGCCTGGTCCTGGACGCCCAGCCGGAGCCGCAGAAGAACGGCAAGACGATCATGTGGTGCCAGGTCGACGTCGGCCCGGCGGCCGGCGGGGCGCGCGGCATTGTCTGCGGGGCGCGCAACTTCGCCGCCGGCGACAAGGTGGCGGTGGCGCTGCCGGGCGCGGTCCTGCCCGGGCCGTTCCCCATCTCCGCCCGCAAGACCTACGGCCACATCTCGGACGGCATGATCTGCTCGGCCCGCGAGCTGGGGCTGGGCGAGGACCACGCCGGCATTTTGGTGCTGGCCACCTTGGGGTTGGACCCGCCGGTCGGCGCCGACCTGATCCCCATCCTCGGCCTGGACCAGCAGACCGTCGAGGTCAACGTCACCCCCGACCGCGGCTATTGCTTCTCCATCCGCGGGGTCGCCCGCGAGTTCTCGCACGCCACCGGCGCCCGCTTCGCCGACCCGGCTTTGATCGCTGTGCCGCCCCCCGGCAGGGACGGCTTTGGCGTCGAATTGGACGATGCCGCGCCCGTCGGTGGGCGGCCGGGTTGCGACCGCTTCGTCGCGCGGGTGGTGCGCGGTTGCGCGGCGGCCGGGCCGTCGCCGGAATGGCTGGGGCGGCGCCTGACCCAGGCCGGCATGCGTCCGATCTCCCTGGCGGTCGATGTCACCAACTACGTCATGTTGGAGTTGGGCCAGCCGCTCCACGCCTACGACCTGAGCGGCCTGGCCGCCCCGATCACAGTGCGCCGGGCGGCGCCCGGCGAACGGTTGGTGACTTTGGACGGCGTCGACCGCGCCCTCGACCCGGAAGACCTGCTCATCACCGACTCGCCGGGCGGCCGGCCGGCTTCGCGCGTGCTCGGCTTGGCCGGGGTCATGGGCGGGGCCTCGTCCGAGGTCGGCCCCGAGACCCGGGATTTGCTGATCGAGGCGGCCCACTTCGACCCGGTGACGGTGGCGCGGACCTCGCGGCGGCACAAGCTCGGCTCGGAGGCGGCCAAACGCTTCGAGCGCGGCGTCGACCCGCAGCTGCCGCCCCGCGCCGTCCAGCGGGTCATCGACCTGCTGGTCAAGTACGGCGGCGGCGAGGCGGACGCGGGCGGGACCGATGTCGG
>JAIROU010000379.1 GCA_031257375.1 Bifidobacteriaceae bacterium | reverse complement strand
CGTGGTCAAAGATCAGGTCATTGACAGTGCCGCGACGGTCCAGGGCACCTACTTCACTCAGGTGGTTTCGACCGACCCGCTCACTAGCGCCATCACCCGCACCATCACCGAGTGGAATCTGGACGAGGATTTCACAATCGTCACTGATGATTTCCAGTGGGTCAACATCGGTGCCGTCGGTGGTCACTACACCGTGACCGCCGTGCCCGACGAGTCGGGCGGCCCGGTGCCGGGCTACTGCGAAGACCCCGGACCCAAAGCCCGCTGCTGGCTGCCGGAGGGCACTGATCTCGATGTGGAGATCACCCCTGACCCCGACTTTTACCTCCAGAGCGTGAAAGTCGACGGCCTCGGGGAAGACCTCAGCGGCCCCGGCTTCGACTCCTCTGACGGCAGCTACTCATTCCCAATGCCGGTGCTCTCGACCACTTCTAACGTGACCGTCGCGGCTGCTGAGCCCACGCCCGTCAATCTCCCCGCAAACGAGCTTCTGACCAGCACCAAGGCCAGTCTGTATTGCTCCACTACTCAAACGCCGACCTATAACACGCCCTGCGTTCTCGGCGATCCGGACGGCGATGTGGTGGCCCATGAAACCGGCAGCGACCTCTACTGGGCCAACTTCCGCACACCGGACCTCGATCACCTGGCTTTCGGCCTGAAGCCGGGAAGCGATTACCCGGCCACGGCGACCATAAGCTCCCACATTTACGGCGGCGACAGTGATGGCGACAGCGTGGACGAGCCATATGGCTCTGAACTGCCGGTGGGCATCGATGGCCCAGCCGTCGCCAAGGCTTACATCAAGACCGTGGACACGGATCAAATGGTCACCCTTTACCTGCTGGGCGTCACAGTCCCTGGTGGAACCGCCCCGGGCTCATTCCTGGTCACCCGCGATACCGACGACCCGGTCCTGAACGGAGTCCCGGCGACGACCTCGCAGCCGGACGATGGCGACGACGACAATGACGGCGTGTCCACCTGGACGATTGACACTATCGAGGCCACAGACGTTGGCGGGTCCGGCGTGCGCGCGGTGGTGTGGGCCAAAGCCGACCCGGCTGACGGCACCATCTACCCCGACCTCGCAGACCTCGTCGCCGCCTCAGAGGCGGCGCAGCCGCCCGTCTCCCCGCAGGACGAGGACCTCGGAATCTGCACGGAAGACCCCGACCAGCTCGGGCATTTCTCCTGCAAAATCTCCACCAACGTCCAGCAGAACGCATCGGGCAGCCTAAATGTCAAGTTCTACGCCTTCGATAGAACAGACAATTACGCCGAGAGCGACCCGGTGACCTTCTACCACGACCAAACCGGCCCCACATTCCCGACCGACCCCGCAAGCCCCGACCCCACGGTCCCGACCGAGTACTCCGTCGTGGGATGCGATTTGTACAGCCCGGACGGCGTCGGCTCCATCTACTGCCCCAAAGCAGTCGATGTGGTGGTAACCGTCAGCGACGACTACATCGGATTCAGCACCGCAACGGGGCAAGTGCAGAGCGCGCCCAAGCTGGTGGCCCCGATGAATGAAACTCATGGCGCCGTGCGGCTCTCCTTCCCGGACGTGCCCACCGGCGGGACGGCCCTGCAAGAGCAGAGCGTGCCCTGCGTGCTCGGCACTGCGGCCGAAGTACGCAGTTCAGGGGCAGCCTGCACCGCCGTCTGGGACAGCCTCACGCAGACCTGGGAGGTCACCTTCTATGACATCCCATCCACGGCTGTCGGCGTTGCATCTGGGACACAAGGAGACGTCCACATCAGGTCGCAGTTGATGCTTGAGGCCTGGGATCTTTATGGTAACAAGTCTGGCGGGCTGCTGACACGCGCCCTCGAGGTCGAGAACATCAAACCGAAGATCCAGATCACTCCCAACCAGATCAACAAAGTCCCGGTCGCCGGTCGGGACTGGTACGCGGACGATGCGGAGATCGCCTTCGACGTCGAGATCGCGGATTGCACCGCCTATTCGCCCGGCACTTGCTCGGACAACCCGAAGCAATCAGGCCTGCAAAAGTACACGGTCACAGTCGGCTCGGCCAGCGTTCCGGTGGCCGACCGGCCGAGCCAGACTTGGAACTTCGCCCCCGCCCCGGCCCAGGCCCTTTGGGTCCACCATTTGGCCGCCGGAAGCGCCTATGGCGCCGACCTCGCCGCGCTTACCCTGGCCGGTTGCGAGGACGAGGGTGAATGCGTGATCACCGTCCAGGCGTGGGACTGGGCAGGCAACACCCTCACCGACACGAAGTCGGTTTACATCGACCGGGTCGCCCCCGAGGTCACGAAAATTGCCTTCAACTCCAGCGGTCCGGGCGAGGTCGCCAACTCCGGCGTCAACCCGGATGTCGCCCCGACCTCGGCGGACGGCTACGGCCACTTCGCCAAGGACAGTGTGACGGTCACCGTCACGGTCGTTGACGAAGGCGCGCAGGTGCAGCCAGTCACCGGTTCGGGAGCCCTGACCGTCGAACTGTACGTTCGGGACGAGGGCGCCCAAGAAACTGCCCCGCGCCCGGTCGGCTCGAGGACCGTCTCGGCCAACCCGGACGGGACCCTGACCGCGACTTTCACCCTCACCGGGACCTTGGCGGGCGTCGTGACGGGCGAGTTCAAGGGCATTGTCTCGGCCAAGGTCTGGGACAACGTTGACAACCAGGTCAGCGAGTTCTTCGCCCAGAAGAAGCTCGTCCTGGAGAGCGACGCGAAGCACGCCACCGAGTCGCACGTCGCCTCCAACATCGCGGCCAAGTCGCTGACCAAGACCGGCACCGACGCCGAGGGGCTGCCCCTGTTCGCCGCCGCGACCGAAATCGTCCTGGAGGTCACCGACACCTACGCCGGAATCCAGGCCATCGAATGCACCTACACAACCGAGCGGGAGCCGGTGGCCCGTGTCTGCGGCGGCGCCGTTGACAAGAGCGCCTGGACCGTGCTTGAGACCGACCAGAACGACACCGGGGCCGCCATCCACGCGAAGTACGCCTTCACCGTTCCGGACGACTCCAACGACATCGCCATCAGTTGGTCTGTCACAGACCGGGCCGGGCACGTGACCACCGCCGGCGACGAGGGCAAGGTCGTCAAGCTGTCGATCGACCAGACCCGGCCGGTCATCTCCGCGACTTGGAGCAACGTCTCACCCGACCCGGAGAACCGGACCTATTACCGAGCCGACCGGGTGGTCACGCTCGATGTGGTGGATCGCAACTTCACGGCATCGGGCGCGAAGATCGTGACCGGCGGCGCGGCATCGTCCTGGTCCCAAGTCGGGGCGCGGCGGGCCGACGGCTCCGAGACCTGGCGCGCCACCATAACCTACACGCGCGACGCCGACTACCTGGCCCGCGCCGAGGTCACCACCGTGACCGACCGCGCCCAAAACTCCCTCGCCAACCCGCTGGCGCTGCCGGACTGGACGCTGGACAAGACCAACCCGACCATCGCCATCAGCTACGACAACAACGCGGCCACCAATGGCAACTTCTACGGCGCCGCCAGGACCGCCACCTTGACCGTCCAGGAGCACAACTTCCAGGCCAGCCGGGTGGTCCTGACCGAGACCTCGGCCCTGGCGGACGGCGCCCAGGGGGCCGTGGGCGGGTTCAGCTGGGAATTGGGCGCCTGGAGCTCCAACGGCGACACCCACACCGCCACGCTGCGGTTCCCCTCGGACGGCCGCTTTAGCTTCGCCGCCACCATCGCGGACCAGGCCGGGAACACCGGCTCGGCGCTGGCGCGCCAGGAGTTTTACATCGACCAGACCAAGCCCATAATCACCATCCGCGAGGTGCCGGCGGGCGAGGACCTGGTCGACGGCGCGGTCTTCAGCTTCGGCGAGGCCATCGCCCCGCAGGTCGAAGTGGTGGACAACATCAACCTGGGCGCCTCCGACTACGGCCAGGTCGAGGTCTCCTTGGCGACGGTCGACGGCCGCAACCGGGTCATCGCGGAGCCGACCACCGGGTCGGTCGCCTACGGCACCACCTACACCTTCGCCGCCCTGCCGCAGCTGCGCGCCAGCGACGGCATCTACCGGCTGGACGTCAAGGCCACGGACAACGCCGCCCAGGAGGAGACCAAGTCGGCGTTGTTCATGGTCAACCGGTTCGGCTCGGTTTACGTCTTCGACTCGGCCACGTCCGGCATGGTCGATGCCGCCAACCCGGTTCAGGAGCCGACCGATCTGCAGATCACGGAGTACAACGTGACGCCGCTGGTCGAGCGCGAGGTCAAGGTCATCCGCAACGGCCAGGACACCCAAGTCCTGGGCGACACCGATTTCGCCGTCGACTCCGGCACCGAGAACGGCTGGAACAAGGCCACTTATTCGATGCCGGCCGCCCTGTTCGCGGAAGAGGGCTCGTACGAGGTCCGCCTGTGGACCAAGGACGAGGTCGGCAACGTCTCCCAGAACGACGAGCCCCGAGACGATGCCGAGGACGCCGCCAAGATCGAGTGCGGCGGCGGTCCTTGGGACTCGCCGATCGAGACTTGCGCCGAGGGCGCGGCCGTCAGCTTCCGCATCGACAAGAACCCGCCCACCATCACAGTTGGCGACCTCCAGGCGGACACCACCTACCAGGTCGCCTCCCTGCCGGTGAACTTCACCGTCACCGACTTCTTCGAGGACAACATCGCCACCGTCGAAGTGACCGTGGACGGCAAGCCCGTCGAGGTTCAAGACATGGGCGATGACGCTTGGCAGGTCACGCTGGCCAGCGCGTTTAGCCCGCAGTCGGTTGTCTTCAAGGCGGTCGACAAGTCGGGCCGGGAGTCCACCCGCGAGATCGGGGACGTGCTGGTGACCTCCAACAAGTTCGCCCTCTGGTTCAACAACAAGCCGTTGTTCTTCGGCACTGTGATCGGCGGCGCGGTGGCGGTCTTCGGACTGCTGTGGCTGTTCTTCTGGTTCCGGCGGCGCCGGCGCGACAACCAAGAGGCGGGCGCTTAGACGGCATGATCATTTGGGCCGAGTCCTCGGTCGGCACCCACACGCCGACCAACCAGGACAGCGTCTTCGCCGAGTTGCTGCACGATCAGCGGTTCGGGCGGATGGTCTTCGCGGTGGTGGCGGATGGCATGGGCGGCATGGACCGCGGCGAGCTTGCCAGCGCCACCGCCGTGGACCGGTTCGTCACCTGGCTCAGACGCGCCGACCTGAGCGAACTCACGCCCGGCTGGCTCAGGCGCGAATGGGGAGAGATCGCCTCCCAGACCCACCAGTCGATGCTCGCCTACGCCGGCCGCGAGGGAATCGCCCTTGGCTCCACGGTCACCGTGCTGCTCCTGGCCCAGGGCCGGTACCACATCATGAACCTGGGCGACACCAGGTGCTATGAGATAACCGACCGGATTCGGCAGATCACCGAGGATCACTCCCTGGTCGCCCAAGAGGTCCGCCGCGGTCTGCTCAGCCCGGACGAGGCGCGGGCCGACGCCCGCCAGAACGTCCTGCTCCAATGCCTCGGGGCCGGGGGCGCGATCAAGCCCGACTTCTTTGTCGGGGAGGCCCCGACCGACGCCAAGTACCTGCTCTGCACGGACGGGCTGCGGCACTACATCTCCGATGACGAGATCTGGCAGGTGCTCTCGCGCGGCACGGCCACCCCGGAGCAGGTCAAGGAGTTGATCGCGCTCAACCGCCAGCGCGGCGAGACCGATGACATCTCGGTCGTGCTGGTGCAGAACTCGCCCCAGGGCGGCACCAACAAACTGGCCCACGCGGCCGCGCCGGGAGGATCGGTGACCAGATGAAAGGCAATCGGATCAACGTTGGGATCCTGGAGCGCAGCCCCGAGGAGGCGGAGGCCCTGTCCGACGCCCTGATCGAGTTCTATCCGGACGATCTCTCCCTGAGCTTGCTGGCCAGCCAAGACCAGGCCGTGGCCTGGGCCAAACGCGGCCGCCCCGGCGTCTTGCTGGTCGACCTCGGCCGGGCCGAGCAGTTCCCGCCCCTGCCAGGCAATGTGGCCGTGGCGGCGCTGGTCGACTTGGGCGAGCCCGCCGCCGGCGGCCTGGTGACCGTCAGCCGCTACCTGGCGGTGGACGGCATCTACCAGGAGATCGCGCGGCTGGCGGCCGGCCTGAAAAGCCTCGGCCCGGCCGCCGGGGGCGGCGGGCGCCAATCGAAGGTCGTCGCCTTCACCTCTCCCAAGGGCGGGGTCGGGACCACGGCCGTGGCACTGGCCTTCGCCCGCAAGCTGGCCGCCGCCGCGGCCGAGGCTGGCAAGGTCCTCTACCTGGACTTGACGCCCTTCGCGGCGGCCGGGGAGATCCTGGACGGGGAAGGCTCCGGCACGATGACGGACATCGTCTTCGCGGCCAAGTCCCGCAACTCGAACCTGGCCAAGGCGCTGGTCGAACGGGCGCTGCGGGACAAGGCCAGCGGCTTGCACTACTACGCCGGCGCCCGCTCCGCCGCCGATGTCATGGAACTGGCCGAGCCGGAGCTGTCGCGGCTCTACCAGGCCGCCCTGGCCGGGGACGATTTCAAATATGTGGTCCTGGACGGGCCGTTCACCTGGACCGGGCCGCATGCGGAGGCGCTCAGCCGGGCGGATCTGGTGGTGGCGGTGACCGACGGCCGCCCGGCCACCAACCGGCGGCTCGAGCGGGCGGTCGAGGCCCTCGACCTGCGGGCCGGGAGCGATCAGAAAGGACCGGCCTGGACCATCCAGGCGGTCTTCCACAACCAAAGCGACCTGAAGACGGCATCGGACCTGGACCTGCCCGATCTGCCCGAGGTCGGCCGGGCGGGCCGCTTCACCCGCCTGGGCGAGGCCGAAGTGGTGGAGCGGCTGGAACGGTCGCCCGCCTTTGACGCGCTGCTGGCCCAGGTGGCGGCGCGGACCTGACATGTGTGGCCGAAGGAGTTGACCATGGGAGGAACCGTGTACGAGTTGACTTACCACGGCAGTGGCGGCCAGAGCTACCTCTGCTGCGACGTGCCGACCGGCTCAAACCTTGAGCGGCGGACCCTGAACGCCCAGCTGGTGAACGACGTCCCCGGCCTGGTCAAGCTCAGCCTGCTGGACAAGTACGGGGCCGAGCAGCTGCGCTACAACATCACGTCGCGGATGCAGCTGACCCGCTACCTTCAGGCCCCGGTGCTGGAGAGCAGCCTGGTCGCCCTGGCCCGCAGCCTGGTCAACTGCTGGCGCGGCCTGCGCCGCTTCCAGGTCCAGCCGAACTGCGTGGTCCTCGACCCCGACTACGTCTTCGTCGTCCCCGCCGAACTGACGTGCGAGTTGATCTGCGTCCCCTTGGTCCAG
>JAIROU010000340.1 GCA_031257375.1 Bifidobacteriaceae bacterium | reverse complement strand
AAGGGTTTCGGCCAGCCCCGCCGGAGTCCCACCCACGCCGCCTCGCCAGGGGCGCCGCGCCGTTCAACTCGCAGGTAGCGGTCGAGCATTTCCCAGAACGCCGCAGTGACCGGGACGCGGTGCTCGTCACGGGCTCCTTTCAGCCGGACAACCACAGTGGAAGAGCGCCGGTCCAGGTCGCCCAACCCCATCCCGAGCACGCCGTGCCGACCGTGCTGGTCGCTCCAGTCACCGATCCGCTGCCCGGACTGGGACAGCAACGTCAGTATCGTCTTGTCCCGGAACGAACCGGCCGCGTCGATCAACGTCTTGATCTCGTCCCGGCATACTACCGGGGGCAGCCGACGAGGCTCCCGCCGCCGCAACTCGGCGCGAGTCCTCCTCGGCAGCGGCGAACCGCCGCCGCCGATACCCCGACCCGGCACCGGGGGCGGCTGCGGCACCGGATTGGGCCGCCCCGCCCAACAGCCGCCTTGCTCAGTGTCGCGGCCGATCAGGTAGGAGAAGAACGCCGAAAGCGCGCTCAAACGATGGTTCACCGTCCGTGGAGCCCGCCGCGTCCCGCCGCCCCGGTCAGCGCCACGGGCGAACCGGTCAATATACACCTCCACGTCCGCTCTGGTGACACCAGCCAGGCTCCGGCCATCAGACTCCAGCCAGCGCGAGAAATCACCCACACCCAACCGATACGACTTGACGGTGTAACTGCCCCGGCCGCGGCGTTCCAAATGGCGCGCGAACCCATCCAAGTCGCCAACAGACACCCCAACCCGATCCATATCCAAACTCCTTCCCCCAGCACCAAGCCCAGCAGCATCACATCCACCAGGACAAACCAGAAACTCGAAAACTCGAGACAAGACGTGTGCCAAACCTCCGGCGGCCCGGTGCCCGAACGGCCAGGCCCAAAGCTGCTCGAAGGCCAAGCTCCGACCGGGCTGTGGGATGGGCTCGCCCGCCTGGTCGAGGCCCACGGCTTCGAGTTGAGCAGGGTGGCCGATGCCCGCGAGATCTCCGGCGCGAACGGCGTCACCAACTACCTGGAACGCACCGTCAAGGTACGGGCCGACATGGACGACGCCGCCCAAGTCAAGACGCTGACGCACGAACTGGCGCACGTCAGGATGCACGAGCCGACCGATGAGGGGCCCCGTCACCATCGCGGGATCGGCGAGGTGGAGGCCGAGTCGGTGGCGATGATGATCGGCGCGGCCCACGGCATGCCCACTGACAACTACACCATCCCGTACGTGTCCGGCTGGGCCACCACTGTCCAGGGCAGGACGCCCGCCGAGGTCGTGCAAGCCACCGGGGAGCGGGTGCGGGCAACCGCGTTGGCGATCTTGAATGCTCTCGACACCGAGCAAATCGGCGGCGGCGACCCGCCCGGCTTGGACCGGGCCGCGTTGGCGGCCAAGGGCCACGCCAGAGGTCCGGAGTTCACGACGGTGCAGGCTCCCGCGATGGCGGGCCTGTTGCTGGCGGTGGGCGCATGAACACCAAGGTGAAGGCGATCATCGCCGCCCAGAAGATGCCGCTGCGCAAGGCCGCCCCGTATCTGGCGGCGAACGGCGTGCCGGTGTTCCCGTGCGCCGAGGCGGGCAAATCGCCGCTGGTGAAACACGGCCTGTTGGGCGCGACCGCTGATGCGACGAAGGTGGAGCGTTGGTGGAGCCGCTGGCCGATGGCGAACATCGCCATGCCGACTGGCCCGGCGTCCGGGTTCGACGTGGTGGACGTGGACGTGCGCGAGTCCGGCTCTGGCTACGAGTCGTTCCACCGGGCGGCGACCAGGCTGTGTGCCGAAGATTGGGCGATGCGGGTGCTCACCCCTTCGGGCGGGATGCACTTCTACTATCCGATCACACCGGGCCGGTCCCAGCCGAACTGGGTGTCCGGCAAGACCCACATCGATTTCCGGGGTGCGGGCGGCTACATCATTTTGCCGCCGTCGGTCGGCACCTGCGACCACGACCTGCGCCAGCCGTACACCCTGGTCGAGGTCCGCACCAAAGCGAACCCGATTGACGGCAACGCGCTGAGGGACTTCCTCGAACCGGAGTGGACGCAACGCCGGTTCGCCACCAAGCTGGGAAAGCAGCCCACCGAGGCTCGGGCGAACGTGCTGAAGGCGTGGGTGGCGACGAGGCCCGAGGGCGAGCGGAACGCCGGGCTGTTCTGGGCGGCCTGCCGGATGGCCGAGGCCGGACACGGCTTCGACACGACTGTCGAGGCGCTGGCTCCTGCCGCCGAGCATTCCGGTCTGTTGTCCCGCGAGATTATGGCGACCGTCCGCTCGGCGTTCCGCCACGCCCACCCGGCCACCGCCGCCGCCCCAGCTCAGCCGGAGCCGCGCCCTTTCGTGTCTAGCCGTCAGGCGGTGCTGGCGTTATGAGCAAACGCAGGGCTTCACGCTGGGTGCTGGGAACCGGCATCGCCGGGACGGTGTTCATCGCCGGGCTGGCGTTCTGGCTGTCCTTCACCGCGCTCACGCACCTGGCGATGCGGGCGGGGATCGCCGAGGGCCAGGCGTGGGCGTGGCCGTTGATCGTGGACGGTGTGATCGTCGTGTCCACGGTCGCCGTGGTCGCGCTGCGGGACCGGAAGGGCCACCGCTACTCGTGGCTGCTGCTGATCGCCGGGGCGCTGGTGTCCGTCACTGCGAACGCCGTCCAGGCCGCCATGCCCGCCGGGGTCGCCC
>JAIROU010000336.1 GCA_031257375.1 Bifidobacteriaceae bacterium | reverse complement strand
GTCAACGCCACCACGAAGGGCTGCTGCCAGTCGGTCATGAAACCGGGGTGGACGGCCGTCTCGACCACGATCGAGCGCAGGTCCCCGCCCGGATGCCAAAAGCGGATGCCGTCGTCGGTCACGTCGAAGCGCCCGCCGACCTTGCGGAAATAGTTCAGATAGGTGGTCAGGTCGAGTTGGCGGGCGCCCAGGACGGTGATGTCCCCGCCGGTGGCCAGGGCCGCGCCGGCCCAGGAGGCGGCCTCGATCCGGTCCGGCAGGGCGAAGTGATGATAGCCGCGCATCGAGTCGACGCCCTCGATCCGGTAGGTCCTATCGGTCTCCAAGGTGATGATGGCGCCCATCTGTTGCAGCACCGCCACCAGGTCGAGGATTTCCGGCTCGACGGCCGCGCCGCGCAGCTCGGTCATGCCCTCGGCCAGCACGGCCGTCAAGAGCAGCTGCTCGGTCGCCCCGACCGAGGGGAACTCCAACTCCATCTGCATGCCCTGCAGGCGCTTGGGCGCGCGCAGCCGCATGCCGTCGGGTTCCTTGGTGACCTCGGCGCCGAACCGCCTGAGGGCCTCGAGATGGTAGTCGATCGGCCGCCCGCCAATATTGCAGCCGCCAAGGTCGGGGATGAAGGCCTCGCCCAGCCGGTGCAGCAGCGGCCCGCAGAACAGGATCGGGATGCGCGACGAGCCGGCGTGGGTGATGACGTCGGCGCTGGCCGCCAGGCCGACCTGGTCCGGGTTCATCGAGACCGTGCCGGCCGCCGAGTCGTGGTCGACCGACACGCCGTGAGCCCGCAGCAGGTCGGAGACTATCTCGACGTCGCGGATCTTCGGGACGTTGCGCAAGGTCGACGGCCCGTCTCCGAGCAGGGCGGCGACCATCGCCTTGGAGACGAAGTTCTTCGCCCCGCGCACGGTGATCTGGCCCACCAGCGGGCGCCCGCCCTCGATCTCCAGCACGCCTTGCACGGACCTAAGCCTACGCGGGCCGGGCCGGGGCGACGGGCGCGTCCGGCAAATGTTTCGCCGGCAGCGTGCGCGGCCGCCACGCCTCGCGGCAGGCCTCGAAGGCGGCGATGTCGTCCTCGTGCTGGAGGGTCAGGCCGATGTCGTCCAGCCCCTCCATCAGCCGCCAGCGGGTGTAGCCGTCGATCTCGAACGGGGCCACCAGGTCGCCGCAGCGGATTTGGGTTTCCACCAGGTCGACGGTCACCGCCAGGCCGGGCCGGGTTTCGAGCAGTTTCCAGAGTTGTTCGATGACGTCTTGTTCCGCGACGGCCGCCAGCAGGCCTTGTTTGCCGGCGTTGCCCCTGAAGATGTCGGCGAAGCGGGCCGACAGGACGGCCTTGAAGCCATAGTCCCTGAGCGCCCAGACGGCGTGCTCGCGGCTCGAGCCGGTGCCGAAGTCCGGCCCCGCCACCAGCACCGAGCCGGACCGGTAGGCGCCCTGGTTGAGGACGAACCCCGGATCGGCCCGCCAGGCCGAGAACAGGGCGTCCTCGAAGCCGGACTTGGTGACGCGCTTGAGGTAGACGGCCGGGATGATCTGGTCGGTGTCGACGTTCGAGCGCCGCAGCGGCACTCCGACCCCGGTGTGGGCGGTGAACTTCTCCATAATCAATAGCTCCTGAATCGGTCCGGCCGGGCGGGCGGCCAGTCAGTATAAAACGGCCCTAGAGGTCGAGCGGCGAACTGAGGGTGCCGCGGATGGCGGTCGCCGCCGCCACCACCGGGCTGACCAGGTGGGTGCGCCCGCCTTTGCCCTGGCGGCCCTCGAAGTTGCGGTTGGAGGTCGAGGCGGAGCGCTCGCCCGGCGCCAACTGGTCCGGGTTCATGCCCAGGCACATCGAGCAGCCGGCGTTGCGCCACTCCGCCCCGAAAGCCTTGAAGACCTGGTCGAGGCCCTCATTCTCGGCTTGGATGCGGACCCGCGCGGAGCCGGGCACCACCAGCATGCGGACCGATTCGGCCTTGGTCCGGCCGTTCACGATCGCCGCCGCCGCCCGCAGGTCCTCGATCCGCCCGTTGGTGCAAGACCCCAGGAAGACCGTGTCGATTTTGACGTCCTTCAGCGGGGTGCCCGGCTTGAGGTCCATGTACTCCAGGGCTTTGGCGATGGCCAGGCGCGACTCGTCGTCCGCCGCCGCCGCCGGGTCCGGCACCGCCGCGCTCAGCGGCAAGCCCTGGCCGGGGTTGGTGCCCCAGGTCACAAACGGTTCCAGAGCGTCGGCGTCGATGTCCACCTGGGCGTCGAAGACGGCATCGGCGTCCGTCTTGAGGGTTTGCCAATAGGCCACCGCCTCGTCCCAGTCGCGGCCCTCGGGCGCGTGCGGGCGGCCCTTCAGATAGGCGAAGGTGGTCCGGTCCGGGGCCACCATGCCGGCCCGGGCGCCGGCCTCGATCGACATGTTGCAGATCGTCATGCGCCCCTCCATGGACAGCGCCTCGATCGCCGGGCCGCGGTATTCGAGCACGTGGCCCTGGCCGCCGCCGGTGCCGATCTTGGCGATGACGGCCAGGATGACGTCTTTGGCGGTGACCGGGTCGCGCAGGCGGCCGCGAACGTTGACGGCCATCGTCTTGAACCGCTTCAGCGGCAGGGTTTGGGTGGCCAGGACGTGTTCGACCTCGGAGGTCCCGATGCCGAAGGCGAGCGCCCCGAAGGCCCCGTGCGTCGACGTGTGGGAGTCTCCGCAGACCACGGTCAGGCCGGGCATGGTCAGGCCCAGCTGCGGGCCGACCACGTGGACGATGCCCTGGTCGGCGTCGCCCAGGGAATGCAGCCGGATGCCGAACTGGCGGGCGTTGTTGCGCAGGGTGTCGATCTGGAGGCGCGAGGTCGGGTCGGCGATCGGCAGGTCGATGTTCAAGGTGGGCGTGTTGTGGTCCTCGGTGGCGATGGTCAGATCGGGCCGCCGGGGGCGCCGGCCGGTCAGGCGCAGGCCCTCGAACGCCTGCGGCGAGGTGACCTCGTGGACCATGTGCAGGTCGATGTACAGCAAATCGGGCGCGCCGTCCGCGCCGGGGCGGACGATGTGGGCGTTCCAGACCTTTTCCGCCAGGGTTTCGCCCATCGATTTCGGCTCCTTCACTGGCCGTTGGACAAATGGTTAAGACGACTTGCGTCTCACAGTTTGGAATGCGAGTATCAAGACATGGACAATACTAGCGGAGTCGGAGTCCTCGACAAGGCCGCCTCGGTCCTCAACGCTTTGGAGTCCGGACCTGCGACTTTAGCCCAGTTGGTGAGCGCCACCGGCCTCGCCCGGCCGACCGTCCACCGCCTGGCCGTGGCCCTGGAGCACCATCGGATGGTCGACCGCGACATGCAGGGCCGCTTCGTCCTGGGACGCCGGCTGAACGAGTTGGCGGCGGCCGCCGGCGAGGACGTCCTGCTGGTCTCGGCCGGGCCGGTGCTGGCCGCCCTGCGGGACCATTCCGGCGAGTCGGCCCAGCTTTTCCGCCGCCAGGGCGACCAGCGGGTCTGCGTGGCCGCCGCCGAGCGGCCGATGGGCTTGCGCGACTCGATCCCGGTCGGCGCCGTCCTGTCGATGACCGCCGGGTCGCCCGCCCAGGTCCTGCTGGCCTGGGAGGAGCCGGACCGGCTGCACCGCGCCCTGGTCGGGGCCAAGTTCACGGCCACCACGCTGGCGGTGGTCCGCCGCCACGGCTGGGCGCAGTCGGTGGCCGAGCGCGAGGCCGGGGCGGCCTCGGTGTCCGCCCCAGTGCGCGGCCCCGGCGGCCGCGTCATCGCCGCCGTGTCGGTCTCCGGGCCGATCGAGCGGATCACCCGCCAGCCCGGCCGCATCCACGCCGCCGCCGTCGTCGCCGCCGCCAACCGCCTGACCGAAATCCTCAAACAAGCCGAGCAACGCCGCGAGGCCGACCGCTGAACCCCGGGACGCCTGTGATCCGGGCGGCCCGGGACCCGAACCGGATCGCGAGCCGATGCGGCCTTCGCGCTCACCAGGTGGTTGGGTCCCATGGGTTGATCACGCGGCGCAACTGGACTCCCCCGAAGCCGCCCGCATTCCTCGTGGCGAGTGCCGCCTTGGCGACCATGGCGCAAGCCGCGATCTGCGCGTCCAGCACCGAGATGTGGTTGCCCGCTTGGCGCCGCCGCGCCATAGTTTCCCCGCACACCTGCGCCTCGGCGGGGCCAAACACGAGCGTCTGGCGCTCCGCAATGGCGTAAAAGCCGCCGGCACGGTGGCGCCGGACCGGCCGGTCCCACCTGCGGCGGGCGGCCCAATGAGGCATCGCCGCCGCGGGCCTTGGCGATCTCAGCGACCGAGGCGGTGGCGGCCATCCGGCCCCGCTCGATGACCACCACTCGATCCGCCGTCAGCGCCATCTCCGCCGGCGGGCGCGACGAGAACGAGACAGTCCGGCTCTCGGCCGCCAGCGCTTTGACCAGCCTCCCGAGCCATGAGACCCCCTCCGGCTCGAGCCCGTCGACCGGCTCGTCCAGGATCAGCGCCGCCGGATCGCCGAGCAGCGCGGCGGCGATGCCGAGGCGCCGGCGCAGGCCCAGCGAACAGGTCTTGACCGGTTCGCCGATCACGGTCTGGAGACCGACCATGGCGACGAGGTAGTTGATACCCCCCGCGCCGTCGCTGGGCTTGCGCCGCCACCACAAGTGAAGCGGGGAAGGACGCCCGTGCCGGATCGACTTCTCCCGAGCCGACTGAGCGTTGATCGCCTCCAACGGCAGGCCGGCCGACCTCGATCGCCTTCCTCTTGCGCTCGGCCGCTCTGCCATCCTTGCGCCTGGGTCTGACGGCCGGACGAGGCCGGAGCCCGCGAGCCCGCATTCCGGCGGCTCGCCGCCCGGTGCCGTCCCGGAGGATCCCGGCGTCCGCCGCCTCACAGGCCGACAGTCTGGTAGAGCGCACGCACCCGAGTGGCCAACAGCTCGCGCCAGGCCGGGCGCCGCAGCGTCCGGTCGATCACGGCGGCGGGCAAGAAGCGCTCAAGCTGCGCCGAGAAATCCCGATGGCCGACAATCTCCCCGAGCTGCTCCAACCGGCGGGCGCCAGCCGTCAACTCCCCCGCCGCTCCGTAGTCCACCACTTTGCGTTCGAACAGCCCTCGCAGACCGGTTGTGTCGAATCCCGGCTGGGCGGCGATCCACTGCAGATCCCAAAGGTCCCGGTGGCGCAGGAACCGCGAAGTCAAGAACGCTTTGAGCTTGTCGGCGCAAATCTCTGTCAGCGACTCGCTGTGCACCAAGACGTGGCCGTATGAGGCGGGCAAGCCGGCGTAGCGGACACCCAGCGGGCGGACCGCCTTGGTGTGGGCGGGGACGGTGGCCACCTGGATGTTGATCCGCTGTTTCGGCAGCCCCGGCCGCCCCGCGGCGGTCACAACCCTGATTCTCCAAGTCTCAACTCGAACGCCGGCGCCGACCTCCCGCGGGGAGGGCGGATCGACTTCGACCTCGACCTGGTAGCGCCGCGTCAAGGCGCGCTCCAAGGTCGCGGCGAGTCCCGCCAGCCTGTCCGCGTCGAATGCCGCGCCGCCCGCGAAGTCCAAGTCCTCGCTGAAGCGCTCGGCGCCGTAGCAGGTCCGCAGGCAGGTCCCGCCTTGGAAGACGAGGTGGTCTAGATGCCCGGCTTGGTCCATCACGTTCAAGATCTCGTAGTGCAAGAGCTCCTTCTCGATGACCGGGACCATCGCGCTCAGGTCCCCCTCTGCGGCGACGGCGCGGGCCAGTGCCCTGAAATCGACCGCCCCGTCAGCCATGCGCGCCTCCTTCCGCCACCAGCTCCGCGCTGCGTCCCGTGCGCCGTAGGTTGCGCAGGGCGAACGCCTCGGTCGCAATCGGCGCCGGCTGGTCGGGGCGGTCCAGGACGCCCCGCCTGATCTGCTCCGGGCTCAGCTTTGTGTGGACAAACTCGATCACGCCGTAAGGGGTGCGGAAGGCACCTCCCGCGCCTGTGGTCATCAACGTGACGCGGTCTAGCGGCGCTTGGGAGATCACTCCCCATTGCGCGAGCGCAGACTCCAGACTTTCGAACACATACTCACCCCGTCTGAGGGCCAGGGCGACGTCTTGGACCGTAGTCGCGCCGACCCTGGGGCTGAGCGCGTACACATAGGCGCCGTGGGCCGCCCGGATCAGCACGCCCTTGCGAGTCAGCCTTTTCAACGTCTGGCTCAAGGTGTCGCCGGTCTCTCCCAGGATCTTGCGCAGGTCGCGTTTCAGGTAAACATACCTTCCCCGCCGATCCCAATCCGCCAGGCGAAGAATCGCCCCTGTGGCTTCCATACCCCTCCAAGTCACCCAAAATGGTATTCCTGAATACACATTTGAGCTACCATATTACCCTGCGCGGGCGGGTGGCGGCGCAACCGGCGCCGCCTTGCCTTTTCCCACGCCGACGCGCCGACTGTGCTGTCAGGTCAGAGCCAGGCCGATGGCCGCCGCGGCGATGGCCGCAGCCGCCATGGCCAGGCCGTGGGCGGCGGCCGCCAGGGCGGCGCGCGCGGCGCCGACGCGCCCGGGCCGCACTCTTGGGGTTCGCCGCCCGGGCCGGGTCGGCGGGGTTTGGCGGGCCGGCGGGGCCGGGCGGGCCAGTCGGGCCGCCTCCACGCTGGCGGCCGAGAAGGTGGTGAACCCGCCCAGCAGGCCCACGCCAACAACGCCGCCGATGCCGCCGGACGGGTCCCAGCCACCGCCCGCCGCCGCCCCGACCAGCAGGCCCAAAGCCAGCGACCCGATCAGATTGACCGCGAAAGTGGCCGCCCAGGCCGCTGACGGCGGCGCCCAGCGCTTGACGGCTTGTCCCACGGCGTGGCGGGCGACCGCCCCGGCCGCCCCGCCCAACGCCACCATCAACCAGATCATGGCTCAACCCGGTTTCCGCCGGTCCCGGCCGGGGCGCCGCCCCCGGGGGCCGAT
>JAIROU010000280.1 GCA_031257375.1 Bifidobacteriaceae bacterium | reverse complement strand
GTTGGCCGTTTGGCTGTTTGGCTGTTTGGCTGTTTGGCCGTTTCCGGTTGGGGCAGTTACGGCCGTGACCGTCCGATGCCGCCGCCGGACGTCGCGGCGGTTGCGCAGGTCGCAGGGTTTCGCTTGCGAGTCTGGCGGCCGGTTGGCGGCCGGCCGGCGGCCGAAACTGCCCCAACCGGGTTCGCGGGGTTCGCGGGGTTCGCGGGGTTCGCGGGGTGGTTCGCGGGGCGGGGTTCGCGGGGTTCGCGGGGATCGCATTGGGGCTTGCGCCCGGCTTCGCCCACCGCTGGGCCGAGCATCCCGCTTGACGTGGTATTCGGTTCCGCACGGGTGTTGACGAACCCCAATTCTCGGTAGGTCGATGAGCACGAGGCCCGAGCCGACGCCGCCGACCTGGCCCCCAAGCACGGCGTGGGCAAGGCAACCGTCTGGCGTCATGTGGAGCGTGCCGGGGTCCACATCGGCAAGCATGCGTTGGCCAAGAACGAGCGACTGATCATCGAAACCGCCCTCCGGGAGGCTGGGTTGAGGTTGCGCCAGATCGCCGCGCGAGTGGGGATCTCGCGTCCCTCCGCGCTGCGATTGTTGACGGTGACGTGAGATCAGCCGTCTACTCGTGACAGTAGTCTCGTGATGACCAGTGCTGCGGCGTCTTCAATGCCGTATCCGCTCGGAGTTGTGATGGCCAAACGGGCGATGTCATCTCGGAATTGTTGGTCTGAGATCTTGGCCCGCAGATTGGCGACGGCCAGCGCGGCTGTGAACCCATCCGGTCGATACGGGCCGAAAGCGGCCAGGATGGCGTCCGGGTCGATGCCGGCCCTGGTCAGGGCGAGCCACAGGTCGAAGAGGTCGCGGCCTTTGGAACGTTGGTAGAGCGCCCTGATCTTGATGGCCACCAACTCAGGCGCCTGGAACGTTTGGACCTCGGCGCCGCCGGTCCACCACGCCGACTCGACGCGGAATGGGGTTCTCAGCAACGGCAGCGCCGGAGATCGTTCATGGGTGTTGATTTCGGCTTTGATCCGCAACCGAACGCCGTCGTCGGTGGCTGTCCTCCAGACGGCTTTCGGATGTGTTCCGATCTGGGTGTTGACCTTGAAGCCGAGGTTCTGACCGACTTCCCGCAAGGCGTCCAGCAGCGGGCCGATCCCGGTGGCTGTGGTGCGTACGTAGTCCAAGTCTTCGCTGTGACGCAGCGGCCGGGGCAGATGCAACTTGTGGAAGGCCGTTCCCCCGCGGAAGACCAGTTCCGAGCCCAGATACGGGTGGGCGGCGATCTCGCAGATGGCTCGCGACATGAGCAAGTCTTGTTCGATTTGCGCCTGGTCGGGCCAGGGGTGGTCGGCGCTCCAAGCGATCACGTGTGCGACAGGGATCATGTGTCCGGCTCGACCTCCTGGTTGATCACCAGGTTCCAGCGGCGGTCCGTCCTGCCCGTCCGGGGGTGTCCTGGATGCAGTAATGATGGCGGAACGCGGTCGGGCCGGACGGCGTCCCGCAGGGCGTCCATCGCGGGTGCGCCCGCGAGGTTCTCCATGACCCAGCCGACTCGGCGTGCCGATGCCGCCGGGAACCACTTGGCGGCCTGTGCGACCTCCGCCGCCTTCAGATCAGCTTCGCCCACCAAGTCGATGATGATGTTGGCCGCGTTGTCGAGCCCGCCGACCAGGTTCAAGTCGGTCGCGGCGTCGAGGGCCGTCACGGCCGGAGTCGAGAGCGGCACGTCGCCGCTGTAGGTGCGGAAGAGCTGGGTTGGCACCTTGGTCACTCGGTCGCGCTGGTGGAACTCCATTCGCACTCGGCCGACCGTCCGAGCGGAGACCGTTCGACTGGCGGCAACTTGGAACACCTGTGGCGCGTGGTGCGCGGCGCCGTGCCTGGCCGCCGCGCTCAACCAACCCACGTAGTAGGCGAAGCCAAGATGACTGGCCAGGTCAGCGATCAACTCCAGACCCGGGGGGCCGCCCGCGGCGCGATGCTCCGGCCTCACCGGCGCCCACAGGCCTCTCCCGGGCGACACCCACTCGCCGCGCTTAGCCGGTCTCGAGAGGCGTTGCCTCACCCGATCCGGTTCCGCGCCCAGAACCCGAGCCACTTCTGCGGTGGTCAAAGCGGTGATCCCATGCGCCAAGGCCCAGTCCGCCGCCTGCGGGCCGCGGACCGGGGATTCAACATCGGGAAGCATCGCCATATCGCCTATCGTCTCATAAAACAGTACGTTAGCCAATTTGGCGATGTGAAAGTGGCGGGAACCCCTGCCGACCCGAACGGACCGAAGGCGCCACTGTGGGTGACCAGGCCTTTTCCGGTTGGGGCAGTTACGGCCGCCCTTGTCCGATGCCGTCGATGGGCGGCGCGCTGTTTGCGCAGTTGGCGGCGTCTCCCCTGGGAGCCTGGTGGACGGTGGCGGCTGGCCTGCGGCCGCAACTGCCCCAACCGGGTTCGCGGGGTTCGCGGGGTTCGCAGGGTTCCCGGCGCGGGCGGGGCCGTGGCCAAGGTCGCTTGGCGGTCGGGTGGGGGCGGGGTGGCGAGCTGGCCGCCGGGCGGGATCCCAGGGCTCGTCTGACGCCTCCTCCCCGCCGGTGGCGGGCCGAGCGGGGTTCAGGGGATGATCCGGACCGGCTTGCCGCGCACCGACAGCGTGCTGAAACGCCGACGGTCCAGGGCGGCGATCACGTCCGTGGCGAAACGATCCGCCAGGACAACGCTGGCGGCGCCGCTCAAACCGATCTGCTGGTCGGGCCGTTCGGCCAGCAGGGCGCGGGCCGCCACCAATCC
>JAIROU010000222.1 GCA_031257375.1 Bifidobacteriaceae bacterium | reverse complement strand
CGAAAAAGGGAACTCGGTCGGCGTGTCGCCGCAGGCAGGCGGGCCGCCCGGGCTCAATGCGACCCGAACCGGCCGCCGAACCGGCTGTGGCAGGAAACAGGAGCGGGAACTATGGGTTACTCCACAGACAGAGGAACGTTACCCGGCAACCGGAAACCCGCTGCAGAACGCCCGGAATTTGCACTTGCTCGCAGGGACGAAAGCCAGCGCGACCGTGAGGATGAACGCCACGACTATCAGCGCAACTCCTCCTCTGCGCCCGGCGCGGGACCGTTGTTCTCGAGTGGACGGGGTTCGGCCCACACGATTATTCTGGCGCGCACTCCGGTGATTCCCGAGTCGACCCGCCGACACCGGACCCACGGTCTCGCCCATGTCTCGCAGCTTCCCACGTCAGCATGGCTCTGGAAGACACGAGCACCGCGCGCCGTCATCCCCATCGCGTAGCCCTCAGATATTCGGCGCTGTCTCCCCTCGCAGCGAATTGAGCCGCGCCCCGGCGGTCGACCAACGCTGTCAGAGCCGCGCGTTACGGTAGTCAGCATGACGATCACACAGACGGTGCCCAGCCGGATCAAGACCACGGATCCCCTTCATGAGCCGTGGCAGTTGACCGAGGCCGAGCGCGAGGTCTTCAGGCAGCGCTCCCGCGAGTCCCGCCAGGCGAGGCTAGCGGCGATGAGCGGTGCCGGCCAGCCGCCCGTCCATGAGATCAACCACCCTCGGTTCGACCCACTCGCGCTCATGCCGTCCAAACCAAACGGGTCTCTCGGAGCGCTGTCCCTGTTCTCCGGCGGCGGCGGCTTGGACCTCGGGTTCGAGCGGGCAGGCTTCGGCCACCTCGGAGCTTGGGAGATCCTGGAAGACGCCGCGCAGACATTGCGAGCCGCGCGACCCTCCTGGGATGTCCACGGGGGCGCGGACGGGGATGTCCGCGGCGTCGACTGGACCAGATTCCGAGGCAACGCGGCGGTTGTCCATGGGGGACCACCCTGCCAGCCGTTCTCGCACGCGGGCAAGCAACGCGGCGAGGACGACCCCCGCGACATGTGGCCGGAATTCGTGAGGGCCGTGCTGGAGGTGCAGCCTGACGCGTTCGTCGCGGAGAACGTTGCGGCGCTCGGGACCGCCCGGTTCTCGGATTACGTCGACCGCACCATTGTGCGCCCGCTCGGCAAGCACTACACCCTCCAGCGACTCGTCATGCAGGCCTGCGACTACGGCGTGCCGCAATCCCGGAGGCGATTCGTCTTCGTCGGGTTCAAGAGCCCGGCGATCGCCCGCCGCTGGGCGGCGCCAGCCCCGACCCACAGGCCGCCAGGCTCGATGGACGACGGCTTGCCCGAGACGATGGGCATGCGCGAAGCACTCGGATTGCCAGACATCGGCGCGGATGCCGTGTGCCCCACCATCCGGAGCGCGCTCACCGGTCCACGACACACCACCTCGATCCTGAACAGCGTCTCCGCGCAGCGAATCTTCGAATCCCTCCAGGTCTGGCCCAACGGCGTCGCACCCACTCGGGAGGCGGCGCGCGCGTTCGTCGCCAAGAACGGCCACTTCCGCTTGTCGGTGCCCGATGTCGCCCTCCTCCAAGGATTCCCGGCCTCGTGGCGGTTCGCTGGTGCCGTATACATGCGGCTCGGGCAAATCGGCAACGCGGTAGCGCCGCCGGTCGCCTACGCTGTCGCCTGCTCCGTGGCTGACGCGCTGCGCAGGTAGGCGCGAACTAGCTGACGTAGCCTCGCCGCGTGCTCGTCGGTGATGCGCTCGAAGCCGTTGAAGAATCCCGCTTCGATGTGGGGGTTGTTCAGGGTGGCGCCGCGCAGAATCACGTAGCGGGCGCGCTCGTTCAGGATCGCCACTATGGCCTTCAACGAGTAGCCGTCGTCCAAGTCTCGATGGCGCAGGTAGTCTTCGCGGCGCCACTGCTTCTTCATGATCCACTCCGCGTCGGAGAGGGAGTAAACCGGCTTCTCCCCAAGAATCTGCACGGCCATGTCATCGGTGACCATGCCAGGCAGCGCGCTTGCGAGGCTCAGGTCGGGCAGCATGTATCTTTCCTTCTCTGCTATCCACGGCTCCATGTCCTTAGGGGAGGCATATAGGCAGTAGCGGAGCTTGGAGCCTGACTTGTCGCAAAACGCGAACAGCCAGTGCAGTGAGTTGCGCCACTTGCGGATGTGGTCCGGACCGAAGTCTCGGACGGTCGAAACCGACCCGCCTGTCGTGGATTTGAGTTCGAAGTCGACAGTGCGCCCATCGACGTTCAGGTGCGCGTCAATGTCGCTTCGTCCGCGATCCTCGGGCACAGCGAGGTTGAAGAGCTGGACCATCTGGCGCTCGCGAGCATCATCCTGAACCGGCACGGTTCGATCCTTCCACGTATCCCACACAGAATGCGCCTCCTGCCGCGGCAAGCCCTGAGGGGCAGCTAGAACCGCCAAGCCAACACTTGGGGCGGGTTTTGGCGCCGACCCCAACACTTGAGGCGGCTTTTCGCACCGACCCCAACGTTTGTCGCGGCCGCCGACGCCGACCCCAACGTTACTCGCACCGGCCTTTCCGCGTTCTAGCTGGTCAGCGCGTCGCTGGCGGTTTCGGGGGCGCAAGAAGTGTTGGGGTCGACGCAGAAGCCCGCCAGAAGTGTTGGCTTAGCAATCCTGGCCGCAGAGCCGCAGACTGCGGCCCGCGGCCCAAGGACCCGTTCGCCACCCCCAGGCCCAACCTGGCCGCGCGCGGCCGGGGTGCCCCACAGGCGCAGGCTTGCGTTCAGGGCTGGCGCAGGAGCTCGGCGGTTTGGAAGGCCATCTCGAGGGCTTGCTGGTGGTTCAGGCGGGGGTCGACCAGGGACTCGTAGCGGCGGGACAGGGCCTCGGCGTCGATCTGCTCGGAGCCGCCCATGACCTCGGTGACATCGTCGCCGGTCAACTCGACGTGCAGGCCGCCGGGCACCGCCCCGGCCTCGCGCAGGACCTCGAAAAAGCCCTTGACCTCGTCCATTATCGTGTCGAAGCGGCGCGTCTTGACGCCGCCGGCGGTGGTGAAGGTGTTGCCGTGCATCGGGTCGCACACCCAGACCACCGGGCGGCGGGCCGCCTGGACGGCGTGGACCAGGCCTGGCAGCACGGCGCGGATCTCCCCCGCGCCCAGGCGGGTGATCAGCGTGAGGCGGCCGGGCTCGTGTCCCGGATCCAGTTTGTCGGCCAGCCGGAGCAGGTCGCCGGCGTGCGCGCCGGGCCCGACCTTGACGCCAAGCGGGTTGCGAACATGGCTCAGCAACTCGGCGTGGGCGCCCTCGGGCGAGCGGGTGCGCTCGCCGATCCAGAGAAAATGGGCGGAACAGTC
>JAIROU010000067.1 GCA_031257375.1 Bifidobacteriaceae bacterium | reverse complement strand
AATCGAGACCAACATTTCGTGCGCCCCCGAAACCACCCGCAAGCCGCTGACCAGCCACAACGCGAACAGGCCCACGCCACAAATGTTGGTCTCGATTCGAAACCGCGCCACAATTGTTGGTCTCGATCGGGAACCGCGCCACAAATGTTGGTCTCGATCGGGGAGCCCGGAAGAAGTGTTGAGGTCGACGCGGCAGCCGCGGCGGGCGCCGGCCACATCGGCCAGCGACCCGGGGCCGCCACTTTGGCCATAGCCCCGCCCCCCACCCGAACACAACCCGGCCAAGCCCCCGCTTGAGATCCCACAGAGAAACAGCCTGTCACCAGCCCAAACACGCGGAACGACACCCACACATCATCCCGAAGAGCCGTTAAAACGCAAGCTTAGGGTTTACGGCGGCGGGCCCGGTGGCTGATCAGGGCTAGGATCGCGGCCGCGAACGACAGGGCCAGGGCGCCGAGTAGGAACAGGGCTGTGTTCTGGGGCACGGGGACCTCCAGGCCGAGGGCGCTGACCAGGCGCTCGGACTGGCCGTCGGCGGTGACGCCGAGCAGCGCCAACTGGGTCGCCCCGACCGGGGCGTCGAGCGGGACCGTGGTGACGGCATCGACCTCCCCCGACCCCTCGACGGCGAACGTCCCCAGCAGGACCGGGCGCTCCAAGTAGAGCATCAGCGTGACGGTGGTGCCGGGAGCGTAACCGTCGCCGCGGACCCGGAGCTCCTGGCCGGGCTTGGCCGCCGCCGGGCGCCGGTCGGCCTGGGTGACGTCGATGTCTGCGAACGAGGCCACCGGCCGGGCGTCCATGGTGATGTTGACGGTCGGCTCGAAGAACCCGGACAAGAAGTGGCGCCCGGCGGCCGGGGCTGTCTGACCGCGGGCGGGCGTCGGCTTCGCGGGCAGGTCGGCCTTGCCGCGGCCCTGGCTCCAGCGGGCCAGCGCCTTGCCCATGGCGCGGGCGCCGGCGCTGGTCAGGGCCAGGCCCTCGCGGCCGACCGAGACCCCTTGGTCGCCGGTCGAGCAGAGCGTCAGATCTGACCATTCGGTCAGCGCGTCGGCCGTGCCGTCGGCGAAGTAGACCGGGTAGCCGTCGCCCTGCGCGGCCGTCGCGGCCTGGCTGGCGGCGCCGTTCAGAGTCGACACGAGGGCGTTGAAGGCCAGGATCTCGTCGGCCGAATACTGCTCGCCGCAGCCTTTGCCGCCCAGGTCCGGGAACAGTTGGGGGTAGGCCGTCACCACGACTGTCGGGGGTTCGTCGGCCGGCGCCGATGCCGCCAGGTCGGCCGCCACCAGCTCGTAAACGCTGGTCAGGTCGATTTCTTGAGCAACCCGGATGGCGTTTTCGAGGCCCGGGTCGTCGGCTGCGCAGTCCTCCTCGCGGCAGCGCTCGACCAGCGGCGCCAAGCCCACGTCGTTCGCGCCGACCGAGACCGTCACCACGTCGGGGGCCGCGCCGTCAGCGGCCAGTTGGGCCACCTGGCTGGGCGGGCCGCCGTCCTTGACCTCCGCCAGGTCGCGAGTCGATGCCGACAGGCAGGCCAGCGATCGGCCCTCGCCAACGCCGGTGGCGGCGCCGATGACGCTCTCGGCCACCCCGGCCTCGCAGCTGGCTGCCTCGGCCCCGGCGAAGCCGTCGCCCAGCGCCCCCAACTCGGACCCTTCCAGCAGCTCGCCCGGCTCGTAGCTGATGGCCGACTCGTCCACCAACGAGAACCGGCTTTCGGCGTTGGCCGAATCGGCGTTGTCGGCCCAGGCCAGGGCGCTGATGGTGATCTTGCCGCTGAGGCCGGTGGTGTCGATCGTGACGACGCGGGTGGCCTCGGCGCCGGGCCGCAGGTTGCCGACTATCATCACACCGGGTTTGACCACGGCCTCGCCGGACCCGGACCCGACCTCCGCGACCACCGACACCCTGATCGCCTTCAGATCGCGGGCCGACGGATTGCGCACCGTGACCTCGATCTCCACGGTCGAGTCCTCCTGGGCCACCGTTGGCGTGACCGTCTCGACTTCGACCTCGGCCACCGACAACTCCTGGATCAAGTCCCACAGTTCTTCCTGGTCGTCGCCCTCGACCTCGACCGAGGGCGAGTCGGTGGCGTCCGCGATGCACTGCAATTCGGAGCGCCCGGCCTCGGAGATGTTGAAGGCGACGGTCGGGATCGACACCTCGAAGCCGCGGTTTCTGATCTGGCGGGCCATCTCGCAGGGGTCGATGTCGCAGTTGGACTCCCCGTCCGAGACCAACACGATGGACGCGCCCGTCCGCCCGTCCGCCTCCAACTGGGCGACCAGCGCCTGCAGCGCCTCGCCGGTGGGCGTGCCGCCGTTGGAGGCGAGGGCGTCGACCGCGTTCAACAGGTCGGTCTTTTGCATGGCCGGGCCGACCGGCACGATGAACCCGCCGGGGTCGCAGCCGCCGGACCCGCCCGGATAGGCGTACAGGCCGATCTCCTCGTCGCCGCGCTGCGAGCGCAGCAGTTCGCGCATCGATTCCTTGGCGCCGTCGAGCCGTTCGCCCTCCATGGACCCGGAGATGTCCATCAGCAGCACCAGCGGCCGGTCGCCCCGGCCGACCGCCGACTGCCGGGTTTGGTCCTCGGCCGGCTCGGCGGCCGCCGGTTCGTCATCGGCGCAGGCGTCGCCGACGCAGCCCTGCCCGGACCACTCCTTCAGCGTCCGCTCGGCCAGGACGATCTCTTTGGAGTTCCAGTGCTTGTTCAAGCCCCAGAAGTCGATCTCGGCGCCGACCGCTCCCATCAGGTACAGGTCGAGCGCGGCCGACCACGAGGCCTCCGCGCCGTTCGACCCCTGCCCGGACTCGGACGCGCCAACGTGCGAGGCGCCGCCCGAGGCCTCGGCCGCCAGTTCCAACAGCACGGTCAAGTCCAGCGTCAGCCCGGCCGCGCCGTAAAGCATGGCGCGGAAACGCAGATAGGGCATGGCGGACAGCAGGGCCGTGAAATCGAACTGCCCGCCGACCGACTCCTGGCGGATGCGGAAAGAGTTGATCGGCCGCCAGCGGCCGTCCTCATAGGCGAAGCCCAAGTCGTAGCTGGCCGAGAAAACCTGCGAGCCGGAGGCGTAAAGGTCCGCGAAGGCCCCGAACGCGAGCATCGTGACCATGTCGAAGCTGATGTAGACCGGCACCGGCCCGACCATGAACCAGACGTGGCCGATCGGTATGGTGCGCTGGTCCTGGGGGACCACCGGGTCCGCCTCGGCCAGTTCCTTCATCGCCCGGGCGCGCTCCGGCGCGTCGGCTGCGGCCATCTCCGGGGTCATCCCGGACCGGAACTGGCCGGTGGCGGCGAAGTCCAGGCGTTCTTTCAGGTCCTGGCTCATCCACATTTTGTACCGCTCAACGGTTATGCCGAGCGGGATGGGCGACCACCACGGCCGGTCCAGGCGCCAGGCCAGCGAGATGTTGAAGGTGGTCGTCAAAGTCGCGTCCAGGTTGACCGAGAGGGTGGTCGAGGAGCCCTCGGTGGCGCCTTCGAGGGCGGCCTCGGCCTCGCTCAGGTCGATCGGCTCGTCGGTCCGGCTCCAGCCCAGGTTCAGCAGCGGGCTGCCGCTCTGGCCGTTCATATAGGCTTTCAGGCTGACTTCCGCCTTGACCGTGCCCCGGCCCTCTTGGCGCAGGCCATAGGCCTTGAGCGAGCCTTTGACGGTCAGTTCGGCGACCTTGTCCGAGCGGTCGAACCGGCCCGGCGCGGCGGCCGGCAGGCGGTCGGCCGTCCGGGCGCCGCTGGTCAGCGCCCCGCCCATGACGGCGTCGACCACAACCGCCTCGCCCGCCGATGCCGACGCCTCGCCCGCCGATGCCGACGCCTCGCCCGCCGATGCCGACGCCTCGCCC
>JAIROU010000026.1 GCA_031257375.1 Bifidobacteriaceae bacterium | reverse complement strand
TGCACACCGGCCCCCGACAGGTGCCGCTGGGTGAGCGGCTCAGCGCCGCCCCCCTCGACATCCTCTGGTCCTGACGCGCCGGCGCCGCAGAACAGATCTCCCTGCCAGGTGGCGCGCTTATCGCCCGATGCCGTCTGCCGCCTGCCCGGCCGCCGCGTCCAACGCCGCGCGAACCCCGAAACAAGATGGAGGCTTCGCCGGGATGTGTGGGTGGTTGCGGTGTCCCGGGCGGGCGGCGGGACGCGAAACGGGTGGGATGCCGGGCCGCGCCCGCGGGCGCGGCCCGGCCGGAAGGAGAGCAAATCGCAGCCTCGATGGGCCCGGGGCTTGTTTTTGGCGGCGAGACTGCGATCTCATCTCCTTCGCGGGGGCTGCGCCGAGACGCGCGGATTCATGGCCGGGGCGCGGGGAGCGCGGCAGGGAGGTTCGCGGAGCGCGGCGCGGGGCTCGGCGCCTGGCCCCGGCGGCGTCAGGCCCGACAGCGTGAGCCCCGGCGGAGTCAGACCCGGCGTCAGGCCCGGCCCGTCAGGCCCGGCCCGTCAGGCCCGGCCTGTCAGGCCCGGCCCGGTTGGGGCAGTTACGGCCACCCTTGCCCAATGCCGCCACCGGCCCGGGCGGAGTCGCCGCAGTTCAGAGTGTTTCGGGCGGCGAGCCGTCCGCGCATTCGGGTCCCGCGGCCGGCCGTAACTGCCCCAACCGAAAACCGGGAGCCACAAGATGCGACCACTAAACCCGGGGACGGTCCCGGCCCGCAATCGAATCAACCAGCGACCTGCCGCCAGGGTGCGATGTGGGTTTCTGGGCGATTCTGTGTTATCCTGTTCGCATGGCCACCTTGCTCGCGGCGCAGCGGCAGTCCCTCGTCATAGAGCGCCTGCGCACCGATGGCGCCGTCCGGGTCTCGGAGCTGACGCGGGAACTGGCGGTCAGCGAGATGACGGTCCGGCGCGACCTCGACCAACTGGCCGCCCGGGGGCTATGCCGCAAGGTCCACGGCGGGGCCTGCCTGGCGCCCAGCACGGCCGAGGAACCCGGCTTCGCCGCCAAGTCGGGCGCCGAATTGGCCGCCAAACAGGCCATCGGGCGGGCGGCGGCGGCGCTGGTCCGCCCCGGCCAATCGGTCGGCATCAGCGGCGGCACCACCAGTTATTGGGTGGCCGTGGAACTGGCCCGCCGGGCGGCCCGGGACCAGATCACCGTCGTCACAAACTCCCTACCAGCCGCCGAGGCGCTGGCCGGACAGGCCCCGGCCCAAGTCATCTTGACCGGCGGCACGCCCACGCCGTCGCAGGCGTTAGTCGGCCCGGTGGCCGAGGCCAGCCTGGCCCGGTTCCATCTGGACTGGCTTTTTCTGGGCGTCCACGGGCTCGACCCCCAGGCCGGGCTGACCACGCCGAACCTGGCCGAGGCGGCCACCAACCAAGCTTTCATGGCGGCCGCCCGCGCCACCGCCGTGACGGCCGACGCCTCCAAATGGGGCGTCACCGCGCTGGCCCAGATCGCGCCGCTGTCTCGGATCGCCGGGTTGGTTTCCGATGGCCCGCCGCCGCCGGGGGCCGCCACAGCGGCCAGACGCCACCACATCGACTTGACGATTGCGAAGGATTAGATGACCATCCGCATCACCCCGACCCACCTGGCCGACGGCCGGGAATTGTTCTATTTTGATGACTCGCCCCCCTACGCCGAAGGCCGCCTGACTCGCCGCCTGGACGACCCGCGGCCCTTGGCCGACCGCTCAGCCCCCTTCAAGGATCCCCTGACCGGCCAGCTGACCAAGCCGACCGGCCCCCAGATGCGCCTCGACCGATTGACCGGCGAATGGATCCCGATGGCCTCGCACCGGATGGACCGGACCTTCCTGCCGGCCGCCGATTCCTGCCCGCTCTGCCCGGCCAGGCCCGCCCCGGCCGAGCCCGCCCCGGCCGAGCCCGGCACCACCGCCCAAGCCGTCCAAGACGGCGAGATCCCCGACACCGATTACGATGTGGTCGTCTTCGAAAACCGCTTCCCGTCTTATTGGCGCGCGCCTGACCAGGGGATTCACACTGCCCAGGAGGACGAAGCGGGCCTGTGGCGGTCGCGCCCGGCCGCCGGGCGCTGTGAGGTGGTCTGCTTCTCATCGCAGCACGGCGCCGCCCTGGCGGATCTCCCCGAAACCCGCATCCGCACCATCATCGAGGCGTGGGCGGTTAGGACCGAGGCCTTGCAGGCGACCGATGGGATAGCCCAGGTCTATCCGTTCGAGAATCGCGGCGCCGAGATCGGCGTCACCCTGTCCCATCCGCACGGCCAGATCTACGGCTACCCCAACACCACGCCCAAGACCGGGGCCATGGTCCGCCAAGCCGCCGCCTACCACCGCCAGACCGGCCGCCATCTGCTGCCCGACCTGGTCGCGGCCGAGGCGACCGGCCCCCGCCTGGTCGCCCAGTCCCAGCACTGGCTCGCCTACGTCCCCTACGCGGCCCGCTGGCCGGTCGAAATGCATTTGGCGCCGCGCAAAGACCGGCCCGATCTGCCCTCCCTCAGCCCGGCCGAGCGCGACGACCTGGCCGCCATCTACCAGCGGCTGCTGCGCGGCCTGGACCGCTTCTTCGTCGACGCCGACGGCGCCCCCATCCCGCTGCCCTACATCGCCGGCTGGCACCAGGCCCCGGTCGATCCAACGCTGCGCCCGCTCGGACGCCTCCACCTGCAGTTCTTCTCGATCCGCCGGGCGCCCGGCAAGCTCAAGTACCTGGCCGGCTCAGAATCCGGCATGGGCGCCTGGATCTCCGACACCACCCCGGAGCGGATCGCCGACCGCCTCCGCGCCGCCCTCGCCGAGGCCGACGCCAACACCGCCGCCGATGCCGCCCCGCAGTCCAACACCGGCATCGGCACACAGGCCGGCCCCGCCGCCGATGCCGCCACCAACGCCGATGCCGCCGCCGGAAGGACCGCGTCATGACCGACCCCCGCTTCATCCGCCCCTGGAGCCTAGACGAAGGCCTAGCCCGCGCCCGCGACGGCTTCCGAGCCAACTTCGACGCCCAACCAGCCGGCGTCTGGGCCGCGCCCGGCCGGGTCAACCTGATCGGCGAGCACACCGACTACAACGGCGGCCTGGCCCTGCCCATCGCCCTGCCCCACCGGACCTATTTCGCCGCCGCCCGCGCCCCGGAAGACACCGCCCGGCTGACCTCCGCCCAGGCCCCGGACGAGGTTTTCGCCACTCCCATGAGCGCGGTCGCGCCCGGCGCCATCAGCGGTTGGGGAACCTATGCGGTCGGCGTCATCTGGGCACTGCGCCGCCGCGGCTTCCCGGCCTCCGCCCTGACCGGCCACGTCGATTCGTGCCTGCCGTTCGGGGCCGGGCTGTCGTCATCGGCGGCCTTGGAGGCGGCGGTCGCGCTGGCCGCCGTCGACCTGGGTTCTTTGTCCGATGCCGTGCCGCCGCTCCCAGCCCCCTCCCCCGTCAGCGCGCCGGGCGCGGGCAGCCAGGCGCCGGGCCGGCCGTCCCGGCAGGTCCTGGTCGAGGCCTGCGTCGAGGCCGAGAACCGGATCGCGGGCGCGCCGACCGGCGGGATGGACCAGGCGGCGGCCTTGCTCTCGCGGCCCGGCCACGCCCTGCTGGTCGACTCGGCCGACGGGTCGGCGCGGCCTCTGCCGTTCGACTTGGCGGCGGCCGGGCTGGAACTGCTGGTGATCGACACGCGCGCGAAGCACGCCCTGGTGGACGGCCAGTACGGCCAGCGGCGCGCGACCTGCGCCGAGGCGGCCGCGCTCCTGGGGCTGGACAACCTCGGCCGACTGCCAATCGAACAACTGCCCGAGGCGATTGACCGGCTGGGCGGCCCGGCGACGGTGGCCGGGCGGCGAGTGCGCCACGTCGTCACCGAAATCGACCGCGTGCGCCGCTTCGCCGCCGCCTTGCAGGCCGGGCGACTGGTCGAGACCGGTCCGCTGATGGACGCATCGCACGCCTCGTTGCGCGACGACTACCAGGTCTCGTCCCCGGAATTGGATGCGGCCGTGGCGGCGGCCCGCCAGGCCGGGGCGATCGGGGCTCGCATGACCGGCGGCGGCTTCGGCGGCTCGGCCATCGCCCTGCTCCACCGCGGCCGGGCAACCCTTGTGGCCGATGCCGTGGCCAGGGCTTTCGCCGCCGCCGGCTGGAAGCCGCCAGTGTTCTTAGCGGCCGAGGCCGCAGGCGCGGGCGACCGCTTGGCCGGACCGGATTAAGCTCGCCGCACACGGCGCCTGGCGCCGTGGCTGAGCTTCACTCAGTTTTCGCGCGGGGGGCGCCGCACACGGCGCCTGGCGCCGTGGCTGAGCTTCACTCAGTTTTCGCGCGGGGGGCGCGCCGCACACGGCGCCTGGCGCCGTGGCTGAGCTTCACTCAGTTTTCGCGCGGGGACGCGCCGCACACGGCGCCTGGCGCCGTGGCTGAGCTTCACTCAGTTTTCGCGCGGGGGCGCGCTGGTAGCCTTGTCGGATGTTGCGGGTCACAGACCTCGAAGTGCTCCCCGGACGTTTCTCGATCGTCAAGCTCCCGACCGCCGCCCACGGCGCCGTCCTGATCGGCCAGCCCGCCTCCCAGCCGGCCTTCCTGGCCGTCACCGACAAAGAGATCTCCCTGGTCTGCCCGACTCGGGCGGTCCCGCGGACCGCTCTGGCCCGCGAGGACGGCTGGTCGCTCATGCGCCTGCCCGGCGAGTGGGACTTCCGCCTGGTCGGGGTCCTGGCCGCGCTGACGGCGGCGCTCGCCCAGGCCTCCGTGCCGGTCTTCGCGGCATCGACCTTCGAAACCGACTATCTGCTGGTCAAGACCGCCAACCTCGAACGCGCCGCCCGCGCCCTGGCCGAGGCCGGCATCGCCGTCCACACTTCCCCAACCCCCTGACCCACCCCAACCCCCCGCCCCAATGGCCCGTGGAAGCGCTCCCAGCCACGGCGCCTGGCGCCGTGGCTGAGCTTTACTCAGATTTCGCCGGGCGGCGTGTAGCCGGGCAGGTCGTAAACCACGGTGAACGGGGCGTGGTCGGTCCAGCGGGCGTCGTAGCGCTCGGCCTTGTCGATCCTAAAGTCGAGGGCCTTGGCGGCCAGGCCGGGTGTGGCGATCTGGTAGTCGATCCGCCAGCCGGTGTCGTTGTCGAACGCCTTGCCCCGCCACGACCACCAGGTGTAGGGGCCGTCGCGCTGGCCGGCCAGCTCGCGGCCGATGTCGATCCAGCCGAGTTCGGTGAACCAGCGGGTCAAGAAGGCCCGCTCGTCCGGCAAGAAGCCCGAGTTCTTGAGGTTGCCCCGCCAGTTCTTCAGGTCCGCCTCGCGGTGGGCGACATTGAAGTCGCCGCAGACCAGAACCAAGCGGTCGGCGCTCCCCCGCCGATCCGCGCCGCCCGATGCCGCGCCGCCCAAACGGACGTCACCGCGGTCCGGGCGGACGGCATCGTGCAAACTGACGGCATCGTCCAAACACCCCCCACCGTCCGGGCGCCCGCCCCCGCCCGGCCTGGCCAACTCGGCCAGGCGGCCTGTCATCGCCTCCAGGAAGGCCAACTTGTGCTCCTGCCGCTCGGTGCCGACCTCGCCGGAATGGACATAAGCGCTGATCACGGTCAACTCGCTGCCGTCGGCCAAGGTCAGGTCGGTCTCCAGCCAGCGCCCGGTGTGCGTGTCCAAGGGCTGCAGCCCGGACAGCCCCTCCCGAACCGCCCGGACCGGCAGCAGCGATGACACCGCCACCCCCGAACGCCCCTTCAAGGCCGAGACCGACTGATGGTTCTCGCGCTCGGGCAGCAACGGCCCGAGCACTTCCGCCGGCGCCCGCACTTCTTGCAGGCAGAGCAGATCGGGCGAGGCGGCGCGCAGCCAGGAGCCCATGCCCTTGCGCATGGCCGCCCGAATGCCGCCCACGTTCAGGGAAGTGATCTCCAGGCTCACCTGGCCCAGCCTAGCCGCCCCGTCCGCCAGTCGTCCGCCCCGGCGGGCGCGCGGGCGCGCCAAGCTTAATGTCCGGACATATGGTGTGTCCCCAAGTATCGGACAAAAGGACCGTCCCCGGGTTTAGAGCCCCCGGGTTAGGGCTCGGCTTTGAAGGCGTCTTTGAACTTGATCCGGGCGCCGGTCCTCAAGATCGAGTTCTCATACAGCTTGCCGCCCAGCCAGACCGCGCCCCAGCTGGCCAGGATCAGCAGGGCCAGCGCCACCGGCGGCTGCCACCACAGGGCGGTTCCGCCGATCAGCCGCAAAGGCATGGCGATCGGGCTGGAGAAGGGGATGTAGGACAGCCATCCGAGGGCGGCCTGGTTGTCGTGCATCGCGATGACCAGGAAATAGGGCACCATCAGCAGGATCATGGTGGGGGTCAGGACCGAGGAGACCTCCTCCAGCCGCGAGACCGTCGCGGCCGATCCCACCATCAGGGTCGAGAACAGCACGAACGCCACGGCGAAGAAGATCAAGAACCAGATCACCGCTGGTCCCAGCATCGACCGGACGCTCACCCCGGTGGCGGCGGCCAGCCCCTCGGCGGTCGAGCCGAGAGCGCGCCAACCCCCGCCCAGGATCAGCCCGGCCACCGCCGCCACGGCCAGCGCGACCACGGTGGCGAAGGCCAGAATCGCGTTCGACAGGACCTTGCCGGCCAGCAGCACCCGCGCCGGGACCGTCGCCAGCAGGATCTCGATCACCCGGGTCTGCTTCTCCACGACCGTGCCCTGGGCCGCCGCCTGCCCGTACATCACCACGATCATGAAGAACGTGAACGAGAAAGCCATCGCCGCCAGATAGGCCACCATCCACTCGATCTTCGGCGGCTCCAACAGTTCGACCGCCGGCGCCACGCTCAGGGCGCCGGCCAAGCCCCCCGGCGCCTCCTCGAGGGCCAGGATCTTGACCCCCGCCGGCGCCGACGGATCGGGCAGCACGGCCGCCTCGGCCGTCTCGTCGCGCACCGCCCGCTCGGCCGCGTCGGCGTCGGCCACCTCGGTGACCTCGAAGCCGTCCAGGCCTTCCAACTGCCCGGCCAGTTCCCCGACCGCCACGATCTTGGTCGCCTCGTCGGCGCCGAAGGCCCCGCCGCCGATCAGCCCCGGTATCAGGGCGACCAGAAAGGCGATCAGCAGCATCACCCCGGTCCCGATGATGAAGCCCTTGGTCCGCGCCTGGGCGACGATCTCGCGTTTGGTCACCAGCCACACCCGGCTCACGCGATCACCTCCCGGAAGACCTCGCTGAGCGGCGGTATGACCCGCTCGAACCGTGTCACCGGCCCCTCGGCCAGGGCTTGGCGCAGGACTCGTTGGGCGTCATCGGGCGAGGCTTCGAAAGACCAAACGATGCCCGATGCCGCGCCCCCGCCGCCGTCCCCGCCCCGGCTGACGCTCACGTCGCCAAGGCCGGGGAAGGTGGCGATCCAATCCGTCTCCCGCCCGGCCGGCAGGTCGAGCCGATAGCGCGAACCGGCCAGGCTTTCGCGCAGCGCGGCCGTCGCCCCGGCCGCCTTGATCTGCCCGGCGGCGATGATCACCAGGTCGTCGGTGATGCGTTCGACCACGTCAAGCTGGTGGGATGAGAACAGGATCGGGGCGCCCTGGGCGGCGAACTCGCCCAACACGCCCATGACAGTGTCGACGGCCATCGGGTCCAGCCCGGAGAACGGCTCGTCCAGGATCAGCGCGGCCGGGTCGTGGACCAGGGCGGCGGCGATCTGGGCTCGCTGCTGGTTGCCCAGCGACAGCTTCTCGACCGGGTCCTTGCCCCGCTCGGCCAGGCCCAGGCGCTCGAGCAGCCGGTCGGCGTTCGACCCGGCTTTGGCCCTGGTCAGCCCATGCAATTGGGCCAAGAACACCAACTGCTCGCGCACAGCCATCTTGGGGTAGAGGCCGCGTTCCTCGGGCATGTAGCCGAAGGTCGCGTCAACTTGGCGGTCGATCGGCCGGCCCTTGAAACGAACCTCCCCCGCGTCGGCCCGCAGCACCCCCATGATGATCCGCATGGCCGTGGTCTTGCCGGCGCCGTTGGCGCCCACGAACCCGGTCAACCGACCCGGTTTGACCTCGAAACTGGCGCCGCCAAGCGCCCTGACCGGCCCAAACGACCGGCTCAACCCAACAACTTCGAGCATCTCCACCTCATCTTCGAACTGCGCTCCAATTCACCCCCAGTCTACCTGCGGGTTCGGCCCAACACTTCGGCGGTCGCCCGGCCGCGCGCCCATGCCCGTGGAAGAATGTACTTGTATCCGGGGGACGGCGCTGGCGGTTTCCCGACTAAGACTCAAATCGGCAGGAGGCTGGTAATGATGATGGTTGGCGCTTTGCGCGGGACGGCGTCTCGGCGGTTGGCGGCCATCGGGCTCGGTGGTGTGCTGTTGGTTGGTTTGGCGGGGATCAATCCCGCACTGGCGGCCAGCCCCGGCAACGGCTGAGGACGAGTCCGCTTGCCCTCTTGAGCCGGGTTACGGCGGTTCCGATTTGGAGTGGGCCCAGGCCTATCTGGGCGACCGTCTCGTGGACGGGTCATATGGCGAGGACGGCCATGTGGTGCTCGGGGTTTACGGGCTGGGCGCGGATGAGATGGCCGGGTTGGCGGCGTGCTGGGGCGGAACGGCCACGGTGGTGGCCCGCCCGGTCTCTTTGGCGGACCTGCGCGCCGCTCAGGGCCTGGTGATCGCCCGGTGGCCCGGGTTGGTCAACACCGCCCGCCCCGACTACGCCAGGGGGACGGTGG
>JAIROU010000474.1 GCA_031257375.1 Bifidobacteriaceae bacterium | reverse complement strand
GGCCCGCTCCTCGGCACGCTCATCTGGTGCGAGAAGCTCCTCGCCGACACGCCGACAATGCTTCATGAACTCGTCCGCCGTGCTGGAGCCCGCATTTGTGAGCACGGTCTCCACTCGAGGCACGCCGTCATAGCCGTCGTGGTGGCAGTAGACCAAGCCGTCCAGACCGTGATGCTCCAGCACCCGCCTCGCCGTCTCGACGCCGTTCTCTCCCCCCGCGAAGGCGACGATTGCCACACGCCTGGCGCGCAGTTCCTTGATCGCGGACTCGTTCAACGCCGGATCGCGTTGGACGCCTTGGTTCAATAGCGGCTCTTCGCCCACCCATTCGGCCACGATCTCTGCGACTGTCAGCCCCTGTTGGATGATGTCGTCGACAAAAACAATCGGGCGGGAAGGCGTCGCCAAAGCAGTTGTCAACGTCGTGGGATCCAAACCAAATTGGTCACGCAAGTCGCCGACGAAATAGGGGAGTATCGCCGAACTGTCTTTGGCGGAGCCCAGCGGCACGACGGCCGCGCCGTTGAACTCGCCGCCCTGCGCCGAGGTCAGGAATCCCCGGAGCGTATCGTTCGCGGCATTGCGGTCGATGACCATGATCGCCCGGGCGATTTTGAGTGCGTCATCGATGAGGTCGTCCGGAAACTGGAGAACCCACTGTTTGACCTTCGCGGCCGTGACGTAGCCGCTCTTCTCGACCCCAGCTGCCATGGAGGGGCCTTGGTAGGCCGCCAAGTTGCCCGCCGCAGCCTCACAGCCCCTCCGGAACGCGACGTCCTTAGAAGGGCCGGGCTCAGGCCGGAGCACTCGCAACTGGGCCGTGTAATAGCCTGTTCTAAACAGCTCGCCCCGGAGTTCCTCTACGGCCTTCATATCGATATGCGCCACGCTGCCCATGGACCGGTCGATCGTTAGTCCATTATATTTCTCGTGTAAGGCGACCTCCGTCGCCACGTACACCAGGTCGGCTATTTCTTTGGGGCAGAACACGTAACCGATTTCGGTCGCGTTCAAATATGCGTCAGACACGCCCCGAATCGCGGGCGCCTCCCTTTCCAGCAGCGACACCGACCCGTCCGGCCGCAGGAGGCAACCCCTCACCACGCTGACGGTCGAAGCGTTGTTGCCAGGCGGCGCGCTGAGCCATATGTATGGCTTGATCCCGCCCTCGAACAACTGCTTGATCTGCTCGCCGCGGCCGACGAGTTCGGCCATCTTCAAGGCCTCGTTCGCGATCACGGACACCAACTCCTGGCGCTTGTCGCTCCCGCTCGAGTCGCTCATCACCGCCTGCAACGACGCCCTGGTGGAATCGCCATTTTCGGCCGTGACACCGGGCACCCGCTGGCTGAAAGCGAAAGCGCGGACGAACAGATCGCGGTCCCTCAGCCGGCGCGAGATGTCCCTCGCCACCGGCGTGTCAGGGATTCTGCCGGTCCACGGCGCCTCGGGCGGCCAGTGCACAACGCCGCTGTCGTCGGTGCTGAGAGGGAGTGTCAGCCAGTCGATCGCGTCGGCATCATCCGGCATCTCGTGAACGATCGCGGCCACCATGGCCTCAGCGGCCCGAACCTTGTGATGCCGGTAGACCTTGTTGTGCACCAGGCTCCGCCCGAGGGCCAATTCGTCGAGTGTGCTAGCGCCCGAATGATCGATGGCGATTATCGTTCGAACACCGTCTTCCGTCTGCGGCAGTTCAGATAGCCCGCCCTGAAGATCGTCGTCCTTGGCGCGCTTGGCCCTAGCTTTTTGTATAAGCCGGTTCACGTCGGTGACAATCGGCACGCCGCACATCATCGCGTCACGGGTCATGTAATCCAGCTTGTCGCAATCGAAGGGGCCAGAGATGAATTCATGGACCAGGGGAATCCTCGGGTCGTCCGAGACCCCGATGACGCAGTTCGCCACGCGCCTCGCCGCA
This sequence comes from Bifidobacteriaceae bacterium, assembly GCA_031257375.1. Taxonomy (GTDB): domain Bacteria; phylum Actinomycetota; class Actinomycetes; order Actinomycetales; family WQXJ01; genus JAIRTF01. Next base: position 6,573 of record JAIROU010000474.1, on the reverse strand, counting down.
TCCTCTACCCTTAGCGGGTCTTGAGCCTTCTCCATGGACAACTCGATTAGCCGCTGGAACGGCCCCGAGGTCAGCATATAATAGGCGGCGATCTCCGATAGCTGCGAAGAGGTTTGTCGCTTGTCCTCCATCGCATTGCTGAACTCGAGCCCCAGATCTCGATAAGCATCCGTTATCGCTAAGGCATTCTCGCTGACGTGCGACATGAATCCGTGCCCCACGTCGTGACAAAGGGCCGCGAACCGCAGCACCTGAAGCCAATCCCCGGCGGCGCCTCCCCGCCCCAGCAGATTCACCACGTCGGGGTTCTTGACCCCAGAGTGCTGGATGATCGCGTCGGCCATCCGTTGCACCTGGTGGCAAACGCCGATGCTGTGCTCCAGCCTCGTATGGTTGGCGCCAGGGAACACGAGGTGGACCACGCCTAGCTGACGGATGCGGCGCAGGCGCTGCAATAGGGGGCTGTCGAGCAGGGCGACCTCGGCGCCGTTGAGCGTGACAGTGCCCCAAACCGGGTCGTTGAACTCCTTGGCTCGGACAGGGGTCTTTCGCATCTCAAGACGCTCAAGATAGCCTTCTAGCAGTTGGGCGGTGTAGGTCTGGACGCGGTCTTTGTACCGGGCGAGCAGGCTCTCCGGTTGGAGTGGTGGCATTGGTTGTGTCCGGGGGGAGCGAGTCGGGGCGGGGCGGGATCAGTCGACGGTCGGTGTCGAATGGTATTCGGAGCGGAAGGCCTCGGCGACGGGCAAGTACAGATCCTCGCCGCCGCTGAGGTAGCGGAAAAGGTATCCTGCCGTGTCGCGGGTGTACTTGAGGCGCATATTGACGAAGTCCGGGTTGTCGAGACTGACCAAGTCTCGCGCCGTGGCGCGATAGATGGCGTTGCGGAAGTCGGGCGCGTCCCCGTAATACTTCGTTTGCCAGATGACGAACTGCGGCCGGTATCCCTGTTGCTCGCACAACTGCGCGAACTTTTCGTAAGCCTTGACGGCGGCGCGGTAGAAGCGCGGACTCTCCATGCGAACCGTGGTCACACCGAGGCTGGCAAGCGCCGCGATCCAGCCCGTCACGAAGTCGTCCATGGAGATATTTGTCAGGGTTTTTTTCTCTGCGAGCGCCTCGGTGGCACTGGTGGTCATATTGTCCTCCCTGTTCGGAACAAGCCTATAGCTCCATGCGTCCGTGAGGACCGCGCCACGCCTTGTGCGGGATGGAACGCGAACCGGCGGTCTGCGGAAGGCAAGACCAAACCGATGGCGGTCGGCCCTTTGGCGATAGCGGCCCAATCCGATCACTCGGGTCAACAGGCTCAAGCTAGGGTCGATGCCAGCCCCGACAGCAGCCCGCCAGGACCTACCAGGCTCGTTATCGGGTTCGATTCGTTCTGGCGGAGCCTTCGTGCTGTCGTTCTTGGCTCTCAGTCTTTCGTGTTGTGCGTACTCTTGTGCGTGCTTTCGTGGTTTTCAGCCAATGCGAAAGGGCTTCCACCCGGCGCACTGTCCGGCCAGAAACCCTCCCACAGTGCGCCATCAGGGACTCGAACCCCGAACCCGCTGATTAAGAGTCAGCTGCTCTGCCAGTTGAGCTAATGGCGCGCGTTTAGAGACTCTAGCAGGCTTTGGCGGGGGCGCCGAGTCGCCGACGCCCCCGCCCGTTTGCCGACCGGACCGATCGGTGGCCGGCCAGCGGCCGGTCAGTTGCCCGGAGCCACCCGGCTGACCTGGGACTCTTCTTGGACCGTGCCGTCCGGATCGTCCGGACCCTCGCCCAGGACCTCGACCTGGCCGACCAAGTCCTCGGCCGCGGCGGCGCCCGCCAGGCCGGCTGGGGCGGCGCCCTGGGACCAGTTGCCGTCCGGCCCCAGGCGCAGTCCTTCCAGCAGGGATCGGGCCTTGTCCAAATCGTCCCCGACCGCCTGGACGTAGAAGAAGGTGTCGCCGTCCCGCGCCACCAGTGAAGCCCACAGTTCGGCGCCGTCCACGGCCACCGGCCCGAAGGCGGCCGCCGCCAGTTCGTCCGGGCCGATCACGACGGCCGCGGCGCCCGATCCGCCACCGGCCGCGAACCCGCTGCCCGCGGCCCCGCTGACGACCTCGCCGGAGCCGCCGCCCTCGCCGGAAACCGAGACGGTCGCGGAGGACTCGAATCCGTCCAGACTGGCCAGCGGGACGATCTGCAAGGCCGACCGGCCCTCGCTCAGTTCCAGCCAGCCCGCCCTCGGCGCGTCCTCGTAAACCAGCCGGGCGCCCTCGGCGGCGTCCAAGCCGCCGGACTTCGACCAGGCCCGCAGCAGGCGCTTGTCGCCCTCGGGCGAGGTCAGCTCAGCAATGGCCGATGCCGTCCAGTCACCCGCCGTCCCCTGTTCGGTCCGCTCGGTGACGGCCAGAACCCGGCCGGTCGTGACCCCGGCCTGGGCGGGAGGCCCGCCGTTCGGGACCAGTACGACGGCCGCCGCAGCCGCGGCCGCCGCCACCGCCCCGGCCAGCGACCAGCGCAACCCCGCCGTCCTGGCGGGACGGCGGCGCGGGGCCGGGGCGGCGTCATCGGACACCCATAGCGACGGGTGCACGTAACTGGCCAACTGGGCGCGAGCGCGGGCGTCCAAAGGCTCGGCCGCGCGGGCGGGGTCGAGGGGATTGGCGGCGCGGATCGCGCCGGCCACAGTAATGCGTTTCATGGTTTTTCCTCCGATGCTGTGAATAGGTCTTTGAAGGCGGCACGGGCGCGGGTCAGGCGCATCCAGACGGCCGGCGCGGAGCAGCCGAGCAGGGCGGCGCACTCGGCCCCGCTGAGTGAGTCCCAGTAGTAGGCGGTCAACAGTTCGCGCTGGGCGTCCGGCAGTGAGCCGAGCGTGAGGCGGACCCGTTCGCCCAGGTCGTCCGCGTCCAGCAGCCCCGGCGGCGGCGAACCGGCCGGCGAACCGGCCGCGCCCGCCCAGTTCGGGTCGCGGGTCAACTCGCCCACCAGGGCGCCTTGGGCGCGCCGCCGGCTGGCCTCGGCCCGGTTCGAATTGGCCAGGAGATAGCGGGCCGCCACGAACAGCCAGGGCGGCCCCGGCAGATCGCCTGCCAGCGCGCGCTCCCAGGCCAGGCGGAAAACCTCGGCGGTGAGATCGCGGGCAGTTTCCGGCTCGGCCGCGCGCCGCAGCAGATAGGCCAGGACGCGCTGGTGGTGGGCCCGAAAAAGCTCAGCAAAGGCGCGGTCCCGGCCGGGCGGCGGGTCCTCTCCCGCACGCTCGTCCGGCGCCTCGACTTGGCTGGTTGATTCAGTCGCTAAGGCGTTCACGCCCATTAAGTGTCTGGACCCGGCCAAACCTCACGCGGCGACTCACAGGTACATGCCGGTGGCCGCCCGCCCGCCGGGGGCCTCGGCCACGCCGTGAACGTTGCGCTCCCGCAGTAGAAGGTAGGTCTGCCCGCCGATCTCGACCTCGGCCCGGTCCTCCGGGTCGAACAGGACCCTCTCGCCCAACGCCACCTGGCGCACCGAGTCGCCCGCCGCCACGACGTGCGCCCAGGCCAGGCGTTTGCCAACGGCGGCGGTGGCGGGGATGAGGATCCCGCCGGCGCTGCGCCGCTCGGCCGACTCGCCGTCCAGCAGGACCAGCAGCCGGTCCGCCAACAGCCGCACCGGCAAGGGGCGGTCCGGCAGTTTGGGGGTCTTCTTGGGGTTGCCCGATGCCGTCGGCGCGGCCGCCGTCGGTGCTGCCGCCGTCGTCGGGGCGGTTTGGCGGGCGGTCACTTCTTGCGCCCCGCCACCCGGATGGCGATCCCGGCCGCCACCAGCGACACGGCAACGCCCACCAGGATGAAAACCCAGGCCTTCGGGCGGCCCGAGGGTTCGAGCGCGGCTGACTTGACGGCATCGGCGGCCTTTTGCTTGCCCAGGGCGGCCAACGCCTCCGGCGACCACTCGGCCTTCAGCCGCGCGACGGCCTGGGCGGTGGCGGCCTGCTGCTCCTTCAGCGCGGCGGCCAACGAGTCAAGCGACGATTTGTTCATCCCCCAAGGTTAGCGGCCGGGGCCGACACCGGCGCCGCTTGGGCGCGGCCGCCCAACTCGGCTAAGGTCCTAGTTGCGCGCCAGTGGCGGAATTGGCAGACGCGCAGGATTTAGGTTCCTGTGCCCTCGGGCGTGCGGGTTCGAGTCCCGCCTGGCGCACTCGGGCCTTACCTGGTCAGGCGCAACTCGTTCGGCAACGCCATCAGTCCGGCCCCGGCCCCTGCTGGGCGGGCGTCCTCGATCTCCGGCCACGCCTTGACCGCGCCCGTCCGGACCCGGTGATGCGAACTCGCGGCGAGTGCATCGTCGTGGACGCCCGCTGCGACTCCGACGCCCTGCCGTGGCGCGCCGCCGCCGGTGGTATCTGGGGTTCGGTGTCGACAGTCACATGATCGGGCCGGATTCACGGAGCCGCTGAACGACTGCCGAGTTCTGTGGCTGGCTTGCTTTGGGAGGGTGCGCCTTCCCGGACGGGTGATCTTGTAGTCCATGCTTCGGATTCGATCAGCCCGGCGGTTGGAATCGCCAGCCGGAAAGGGACACCCTATGACTCTCCATGGCACGCGAACCCCGACAGTGGCGGTGGCACCTGCCCTGGCCCGCCGGCCAGCCCGCAGGACATCACCTGCGCTGCCGGGTGGTGGCGGCGGGGGTTTGAGTGTCTGACCTTCCGCGTATGTTTGCCCCGTAATCGCCAGCCGGGGACGTCCCGGGGCGCTGATCGGGAAGGAGAGGGATCATGGGCGGGCAGAAGCGGTTGCGGCCGACCGGTGATTTGGCGTTTAAGAAACTATTGGGGTCTGAGGGGCACAAGGCGGTGACGCGGGGGTTCGTGGAGGATTTCTTCGGCATCCGGGCGCGGGTGGAGGACATCCGGATCGAGAATCCGTACTCAATCGGCCCGGTCGACCTGTCGGCGGGGGCGGAGGCGTTGACGCGGCTGAGGCAGACGTTCCGGGATGTGACGGTGTCGGTGGGGGCGGCGGACATGACAGTGGAGTTGCAGATGAGGTTGACGGATCATTTCGAGGCGCGGTCCTTGTTTTACCTGTTCGACCGGTTCGTGTCGCGTTACGACCGGGCGGGGGCGCGGCCGGCGGGCGGCGGCTCGGACTGGCGGTACTCGTCACTTCGGCCGGTGTTCGCGTTGAACATCTTGGGCGAGCCGTTCAGGGGCGGGGACGCGGCCCTGCGGACGTACCGGCTGTTCGATCCGGCGCTGGGGGAGGCGATGGAACCGGAGTGGATCCGCGCCGGGTACCTCGACCTGACCAAGTCCGCGGGCCTGACGCCCCGCCAGGAGGCTTGGCGGAGGTTCTTGCTGACCGGGCAGGCCCCGCCTGGGGCGCCCGCCTACCTGGCCGAGGCGTCTACGATGATGGAGTATGTCAACCTCGGCCGGGAGGAGCGCGAGATGGTCGACGTGATGGAGAAAGCGATCGCCACCTACGAAGCGGAGATGGCCTACGCCAAACGACGCGCCGCCGAACAAGGCCACGCCCAAGGCCACGCCCAAGGCCACGCCGAGGGCCACGCCGAGGGCCACGCCGCAGGCCGCGCCGCAGGCCGCGCCGAGGGCCTAGCGGAGGTGGCGGCGCGGCTGTTGGCGATGGGCTTGGACCGGGCGGCGGTCGCGCGGGCGACCGGGCTCGATGAGGCCGACCTCGACCCGCCGCCCCCAGAGCGCTGACCGCCCGGACCGGCCGGCCGCCGCCCCGCCGGACTCTTCGTCGGTTCCCCGGGCGCGCTCATTTCTTTCCGCCGCCCGGCGGGCCGCCCGGAAGGTGGTCGGAGCGCGCGTCCGGCCGGGACGTCCCCGGTTCCCGCCGCCGACCGCAGGTGTCCTGGTTGCCGGGCGGGTTGGGCGGGAGGGCGGAGCCGCCGCAGATCCGCCGACCGGGGCCGTGGCGGCATCGGGCAACCGGGGGTGCCGCCGCCTGACCGGTCCGGGTGGCGGTCCAGGCGGTTGGGCGGCGAACACCAGCCACTCTGCGGCGCGGCGGGCGGCGGAAGCGAGACCACCGCCCGCCGACGCCACTATTGACCCCGCTCCGGCCGTCCGCGCCGAGGCTTCCGCTCGGGACCGATTGCGATCAGGTCGTTGGCGCAGATCACGAGCCGGGGGCGGTGCCCGGACTCGACCTGCGCCCGGGTCGCATCCAGCGGCCAAGGCCTTTCGCCCGCCGGGGCGCCTGTGGGAAGCTGATGGGAACCCGACTCGCCGGAGGAAACCGATGGCCACTGCCCAAGCACTCGTCCCCGCCCTGCTCGGCGTGCGCCGCGCGGGCGGCGGCCTCCGGGACGTTGCCCCGCGGGTGGTCGGCCGCGTCGTGGTGGTGACCGGCGCGTCGCGCGGCATCGGCGGGCGCGTCGCGGAACGGTTGGCGGCGGCGGGCGCCCACGTCATCGGCATCGCGCGGGGGGCCGAAGCGCTGGAACGGCTGCGAGACCGGGTCCGGGAGCGGGGCGGGGCGCTGGAGGCCCGCCCGCTCGACCTGCGCGACCCCGCCGCCGCCACCCGGCTCGGCGAGCAGGTGGTCCGCCAGTTCGGCGCGCCGGGCCTGGTGGTCGC
>JAIROU010000455.1 GCA_031257375.1 Bifidobacteriaceae bacterium | reverse complement strand
CGCCTTCATCGCCCTGGGCCTGGTCCCGGTGGTCCTGTCTTTCGCGGAAACTCTGCTGCCGGGCTTGTGACCGCGCGGCCGTTCGCGGTCCTTGGCGCAACGCCGACGCCCGGCCGCCCGGCGGCCGGGCGGCCGTTTCCCGATGGGGCCGCCGTTCGCCTGCTCTTGCGTCAAGTGGCCGCTCTTGACCGGGTTCGGGTAGGCCGAGCGTCGCCAGGCGCCCAGCGGGGGTTCCGGTCCTGTGGATAACTGCTCGCGGCGAGGCCGCGCCGGGTTATCCACAGGTTTTTCTTTTCTGCGCGATGGCGGCGGCCGGAAGGGTGTTGGCTGAACTAGTCGTTGTACCGAGAAGGAAGGACAAGCACCATGAGGACCAAGTTCTTCGACGCGCCAGACCGGCTGCTGGAGGATCCGGAAGCGGGCGGGGTGACTGCCGAATACGCCATCGCCATCTTGACCGCGGCCGGTTTCGCCGGGTTGTTGCTGGCGATCCTGCAGTCCGAAGCCGTTCGCGGCTGGCTGCTGGCCATTGTCGAGCGGGCGCTCGGCTAGTGTCCCGCGCCGGAGACTCGCGGCCGCGAATGGCCCGCTCGTGCGCGGCTAATCGCGCGAGGCCGTGCACGGCTGATCGCGGTTGCATGGAACAAGAGCTGCGCGATAGCCTGGCCGCCGCGCCCGAAGCCCGCAGCCGCGAGTCTCTAGCCGGGTCCGCCAGCTTGCGGGAAGGCCGAGACGTTGACAGCTAGGTCGAGCACTGCCGGTCAGGAGCCTCGTCCCGGGAGCTCCCGCTCGCGGCGAGGGTCTTTGCGGGGTCCCCCTGAGAACCGGTTCGGGAACCTGGGACCGGGGCGGGGCCGCGCCCGGCATGGCGAACCGCGAGGCCAAGCCGGTGGCCGGACCCCAGACAGGCCTGTCGCTAACCAATGCCCAAGAACCCCGCCAGGCGAGTTCCCGCCGGGCGAGCCCCTGCCGAGCCGCCACCCGCCGGGCGGGCACATGCCGGGCCAGCGGGGGCGGATCGCGCCCTGGCATGGCCGCGCCGGGAACTCCGAAGCCCCGCGGCGCGCCCCAGAGCTTCTGAAGCGAGCAGACCGCCAGGGTGGCGCGATCACCGCCGAACTGGCTTTGGCCATGCCGGCGGTGATCGCGCTGATGGTGCTTGTGCTGGCGGTCGGGTCGGCGGCAGTCGGGCAATTGGCGGCGGCTGGCGCCGCCCGGGCCGGAGCCCGGGCCGCCGCGCTCGGTCAAACCGACAGCCAAATCGAAGCGGCGGCTGAAGCGGTCGGAGGCGGCGGCCTGACGGTCACTGTCAGCCGGAGTGGCGGCCTGGTCGAGGTGACTTGCCAACGCCGCCTGGCGGTGCCGCCCTTTGGCCAGCGGCTGACCAGCGCCAAAGCCGTGGCCGCATGCGAACCGGCTCGGGGCTGCGGGTGAACGGCGGGCCGCGAACCAGTCGGCCGACGCCGCCCGGCCGCGCCGCCCCTTGGGAAGCGTCCGGCCAGCGCCGAAGCCGTCGCCGCTGGCGAACAGGCTCGCGGCGCCGGCGCAAGGTCTGCGCCCGCAGCCGCCCGCCGGACTGCGAGCGGGGCTCGGGCACGGTCCTGGCGATCGGTCTGGTGGCGGCGCTGGCATTGTCACTGCTGGCTCTCGCCACGGTCGGCGCGGCTTTGGCGGCGCACCAGCAGGCTGTGACGGCCGCCGACCTGTCGGCTCTGGCCGGCGCCCAATCGCTGATCGACGGGCAAAGCCTGGAGCAAGCTTGCCAGGCGGCCGACCAGGTGAGCCGCGCCAGCGGCGCGGCGCTCGCCCAGTGCGGCCGGTCGCCGCCCGATCGCCTGGCCGTGACGTGCCGCAAGGAGGTCGATCTGCCGATGCTCGGCCGCCGGATCGCCAGCGCCTCGGCGGTGGCCGGTCCACCGTGAGGCGGTCAAGCCGACCGGTCAGGGCCGCAGCAGTGCGGCTATCAGCGCGGCCGCGCCGGATTTGGACAGGACTTGGTTCCCGTTGCCGCACTTGGGAGACTGCACGCAGGAGGGGCAGCCGTCCTCGCAGGCGCATTCGGTCAGCAGTTCGCGGACCGCCTGGAGCAGTTCCGCCCGGCGGTGATAGGCGCGTTCGGCGAAACCGGCCCCGCCTCGGATGGCGTCGTGGATGAAGATCGTGGCCTCGCCGGTGTCGGGGTGGCTGGCGGTCGACAAGCCGCCCAGGTCCCAGCGATCACAGGTGGCCAGCAGTGGCAGCAGCCCGATGCAGGCGTGCTCGGCGGCGTGCAGGGCGCCGGGGACCTCAGTCGCTTCGAGACCGGCGTCCGCCAAGGTCTGGGCCGGAACGGTGATCCAGGCGGCCGCCGTCCGCAGGACGGACTGGGGCATGTCGAGGCGGACGTTGTCGATCCGCTGCAGGCTGGGGACTCGCAGCCGCATGAAGCCTGTCACCTGGGCAGTCACGTCGACCAGCCCGAAGTGCCAGCCCGCGTGAGGTCCCGGCGCCGCCGCCCGCTCATCGACCACGGCGACGCTGGAATGGTGCTGCGGCATGGTGCGGTAGCTCGGCCGGGACTTCTCGACCAGGGCGGTCCCGTCCTCCAGATCCAACTCGGCGACCAGGAAGGTGTCGCCTTGGTGGAGGTAGACAGCGCCCGGGTGGACCGCCGCCGGGGCGTTGGCCGAGTCAACCGTGCCCAGAATGCGGCCCGTGCTCGCCTCGACCACCTGCACCAGGCTCCCGCCGGAGCCGCGCAGATCGGTCAAGTCGGTCGCC
>JAIROU010000437.1 GCA_031257375.1 Bifidobacteriaceae bacterium | reverse complement strand
CCGCATCCCAGACGCTCATGGGGCCTCCCCCGCCGGGCTGGTCAGGAGCGGCCGGACGGCCGTCCAAAGGCGGGCGTGGACTTCGTCGGGCGGGCCGGTCGCGTCCACCACCGCGTAGGCGCCCGGCCGGGCCGCCGCCAACTCGCGGTACCGCCGGTTGACGTTGGCGTGAAACTCCCGCCCGGCCTGTTCCAGCCGGTCGGCGGGGGCCGCGCGCCGGGCCGCCGCCAGGCCCGGGTCGATGTCCAGCAAGATGGTCAGGTCCGGCTCCAGCCCGCCTGTGGCGACCGCGTTGACCTGCCGGATCGCCGCCTCCGGCAAGCCGCGGCCCTCGGCCTGGTAGGCGATCGACGAGTCGAGGTAGCGGTCGGATATGACCAGGTCGCCGCGCGCCAGCGCCGGGCGCAGGACTTGGGCGACGTGTTGGGCGCGGTCGGCGGCGTAGAGCAGCGCCTCGGCGGCCGGGCTGACCTCGCCGCCGTGCAACACCAGCTGGCGCAGGTTCGCGCCCAATTCGGTGCCGCCCGGCTCGCGCGTCACCACCAGCCGTGGCCGCCCCGGCCCGTCCACCCATCCGTCCCGCCGCAGCCGCGCCACCAGCAGCCCCAACTGGGTCGACTTGCCGGACCCGTCGCCGCCTTCGAGGGCGACGAACCGGCCCGGCCCGGCCTGGCGCCCGGTTCGCGAATTCATGCCATCAAGTCTCTCACCCGCCTCTGACACTAAAACTGGGGCGAGGGCGGCCTTGCCAGGACCATTTGTCAGGACAAAGGGTGTGTCCCCAAGTTTGAGACGAAAGGACCGTCCCCGGGTTTATCCGGGTTTAGGGGTTAGTAGGGGGAGACTGCTAGGTCGGCGGGGTTTATGCCTTTGACTGTGACCAGGGCTTGGTCGCCGTCGCGCAGGTCGAAACAGTTGTCGGAGAGTCGGACGTCTGGCCTCGGCTGGGCGATGCGGACCTGGTAGGAGTGCCCTTCGGAGCGGATGCGGAGGGCGCCCGGCTCGGGCGTCACGGTCAGCGAACTGGCGCCGAACCGGAGTTGGCCGATCTCGGCGAAGTACTGCCGCGCCGCCGGGAAAGCCGCGTCCGGGCTGGTCGCCCAGGCGTAGTGGTCGGGGTCGCGCGGCACGTCAGCGGCCGGCGCCATCCAGACCACGGCCGCGCCACCCACCGGCGCCGAGCCCTCGACCCGCCAAGCCCGCCGCTCGGACCCGTCGAAACGCCCCAACTCGACGTCGATCGCCAGCCTGTCCAAAGCCACCGGACCATTGTTGACCAGCCAAAGCTCGAGCCCGCCGTCGGCCCGGTCGGCGAAGCTGACGGCGACCGGCGCGCAGACCCGCTTGGCGGCGAAGTAGGCGGCCTTGGGGATGCCGTCGAAGTCCACCACCGACCAGCTGAAGCCCGGCCAGACGTCGTTGAACTGCCACATCAGCGCCCCGGCGCAATGCGGCTGGCGGCGCCGGTAGTGGGCGATCCCAAAGGCCATGCCCTCGGCCTGGACCGCTTGGGTGAAGGCCACGTACTGCTCTAGGCCGTCCGGCAGGCCGGTGGTGACGGCCAGCAACTCGTCCGCCTTGTTCTTCGGATTGTCCTTGTTGTGCAGGTCGAACACCGGCGCGTGGACGGCCAGGTCCGCCTCCGGGATCCAGCGCCGCAAGGTCGCCAACTCCGGCGAGGCGTGGATCCCGAACTCGCTGACGAACTTCGAGCGGTCCTCGCCGTAGCGGCGGTAATGGCGCTCGTCGCCCTTGGTCGGGTAGGTCTTGGTCTTGCTGCCGGGGAAGATGTCGCCGTGCCAGACCTCCCAGGTGTGGCGGTCGCCGTCCCAGTCGCCGATCGTCGCGTACGGCGAGCCCTCGCCCCAGCAGCTGCCGGGCCAGTAGAAGGTCAGCCCGTCGTGGCGGGCGACCGCCGCGGGCAGGATCTGGTGGAAGAAGTGCCAGCCCCACCCGCCCGGGTCCAAATTGCCCCAGACGCCGAGGTGGACGATCTGGACCTCGTTGTTGCCAGCCCACAAGGCCAGGCTGGCCCGGTTCCGCAGCCGTTTGACCTGGTATTCCGCCTCGGCGGTGACCTCGGCCTGGAGGACCGGGTCATCGCTCGGGTAGTCTGTGCAGGCGAAGATGAAGTCCTGCCAGACCAGCACCCCGGATTGGTCGCAGGCGGCGTAGAAGGCGTCGTGCTCGTAGATGCCGCCGCCCCAGACCCGCAAGCAGTTGAAGTTCCCATCGCGGGCCAGGCTAACTCGGTCCCGGTAGGTCTCGGGACTGATCGAGCCGACCAGGGTGCTCAGCGGCAGCCAGTTGGCGCCGCGCGCGAAGACCGGCCGCCCGTTCAGCTGGAAACGGAAGAACCGCCCGCCCTCGACCGGGTCCTTCGACCGGTCCACCACCAGCGTCCGCAGCCCAACCTGATCGCTCACGGCGTCGAGCACCCGGCCGTCCTCGGCCAGTTCGATCTCGACCTGGTAGAGCGGCTGGCCGCCCAGGTCGTGCGTCCACCAAAGCTCCGGCTCCGGCACGCTCAGGCGGGTCTCGGCCAAGCCGTCCGGCCCGACCGGCAGTTCGGCCGCGTAGCGCTTGCCCGATGGCGAGGTCAGGCTCAGGCTGACGGTCAGATTCTCAGCGGCGAAGGCGTCCACCTCGACCCGCGCTTTGACCCAAGCGTGGGAGCCGTCTTGGCTCAGCTGGGTGACAGCGACGTGGTGCCCGGCGATGACGGCGCCCCGCTCCACGCTCAAATGGACCGGGCGCCACAGGCCGATCGACGGCACGTTCGGCCCGAAGTCCCAACCCCAGGAGAACGGGGCCTTGCGCAGGGTTGTCGCCACGCCGTTCATCGGCCCGCCCGCCTCCTCGGCCGGGGCCGCAGCGGTTTGGACGGAGTCGGCGCCCACCGGTCCGATGCCGTCCAGTTCGCCGTCCGCCGGCGCGACACCGCCCGGCCCGGCGCCCACCGGTCCGATGCCGTCCGGCCCGGCGCCCGCAGAACCGGCGTCGGGCTTGCCAGCCGTCAAAAGGCCCTCGAACAAGCCCGCCAACCGCTCCAAAGTGGCCGCCACCTCCGGCGGGGTTGTTCGGCCCGCCAGCGGCGGGGCGAAGCGGATGACCAGGGTGTTGGCGGGCTGGAGGGCGTCGGTCACGTCGAAGACGGCCGGGCGGAACTGGTTCTCGTGGTGGCCCAGCAACTGGCCGTTCAGCCAGACGTCGGCCACCGTGTCAAGACCGGCGAAGACCAATCGAACCCGGTCGCCGGAAAGCGCCTCAGGAGCCGGGAACTGGCCGCGATACCACCAGTCACGCTGGTCGATCCAGGCGTCTTTGCGCTCGTTGGCGCCATAGTAGGGATGGTCGATCCGACCGGCGGCCAGCAGCGACTCGCGCACGCCGCCGGGGACGACGGCTGGCAGCCACCCGTCCGGGCGCGCCGCCACCTGCGCCGGGTCGCCAGACCCGGCGGGCAGATCGGTCAGGTCAAAACTGTCGAGTGGGATGATCCGATGGTCTGACATGTCTAGTGGTCCTCCTCAGTTGCTGAACGGAAATGGAATTGGGGGCGGAACTGTTCGGCCACCGCCTGCGAGCCGGGCCCGGCCGCGCGCGC
>JAIROU010000419.1 GCA_031257375.1 Bifidobacteriaceae bacterium | reverse complement strand
GGACGCGGGCGCCGCGAGGCGCCGCGCCGAGGGAGCGCTGACATGAGCACCGCGAGCGCGTCCAGAACCAGGGCGGCCGCCCAGCCGCGATCACACCGGGCTGCCCCGCCGGGCACGGGCGAACTGGCGGGATTCGGGAAGCTGGTCCGCGGCATCGTGCGAAGGGACCGTCTGCGGCTGGCGATCTGGCTTGTTTGCGTGGTCGGCGTGAGCGTCGCCTCGGTCGCCGCCTTCACGGACATGTTCGAGACCCCTGCCAGCGCCCAGGCGCGGGCCGCCTTGATGGCGACGCCGACCGGCAGCGTATTCGGCGGGCCGGGGTTCGGCCTGGACAATTACACGGCGGGGGCGATGGTCGCGAACGAGTTCCTGCTGTGGATCGACGTGACTGTGGCGCTGGCCGCGATCTTGTTGATGACACATATGTCCAGGGCGGAAGAGGAGGCGGGCCGCTTGGAGCTGGTGGGGGCGGCGCCGGTGGGGCGGCGGGCGCCGCTGGCGGCGGCCTTCGCGGTGGTCTCCGCCGAGGTCGTGGTGATCGGGCTGCTGATCGGGTTCGGCTGCCTGGCCTACCCCTCGCTCGACCGGTTGGACTGCCTCGGCTTGGGCCTGGCCGTGGCCGGGACCGGGCTGGCCTTCGCCGGATTGGCGGCGCTGGCGGCGCAACTGGCCTCGACCGGGCGGGGCGCGGGGGCGCTGGGGGCGGCCGCCCTGGGCGTGGCGTACCTGCTGCGCGCGGTCGGCGACACGGCCACCTTGGAGGGCGAGTCAGCCTGGGCGAGTTGGCTCTCCCCGCTCGGCTGGGCCAACCGGATGGCCCTGTTCGTCCATTCGAATTGGTGGCCGCTCGCCCTGATGGCGGCGTTCGCGCTGCTCACGGGCGCGGGCGCGTGGCAGCTGGCGGCGCGGCGGGACGAGGGCGCGGGCCTGCTCCCGCAGCGGCGGGGCCGGGCGCGGGCCAGCCGCTGGCTGCGCCGCCCGGTCGGGCTGGTCTGGCGGCTGACGCGGGCGTCGTTCATCGGTTGGGGGCTCGGCGCGGTCGTGCTGGCGCTGTGCATCGCGCCGATCATGGGCCAGATTCCGGATTACGTGGCCGACAATCCGATCATGGGGCAGGCCATGGGCGTGGCCGAAGGCGCCGGGGCCGATGCCGCCATCACCGGCTTCAGCTCGGTCATGGTGATGTTCATGGCGGCGCTGGCGGGCGCGCTGGCGATCAGCGTGGTCGCCACACTGCGGCGGGACGAATCGGCCGGGCGGGCGGCGTTGGAACTGGCCGAGCCGGTCTCGCGCGGTCGGTTGTTGGCGGCCGCTTGGCTGGTCGCCTGCGTCGGCGGGGTGGTGGTGCTGGCTGTCGGCTCCGGGGTTTACGCGGCGGTCCTGGCAGCCGACCCGGCGATCAGCGCCGCCATCTTCGAGTCGGTGGTGCGGGCCGGCCTGGCCTACGTCCCGGCGGTGCTCGCCCTGGCCGCGCTGACGGGCCTGCTGGTCGCGGCCTTGCCCTCTTGGACCGCGCTGATCTGGGCCGTCTACGGGTTCGGCGTGCTGTCGAGCTGGTTCGGCGGCCTGCTGGGCCTGCCCGAGTGGACCCGCTACCTGTCGCCGCTCAGCGCCGTCGATGCCGCCCCTTCAGGCCTCGGCGGCTGGGCCGACCTCGCCTGGGGGAATATCGCGGCCATCACCGCTGTGGCGGCGGCGGCGCTGGCACTGGGCCACGCCCGCTTCCGCGCCCGCGACCTGGGAGGCTGAAAAGAGCGGCCTCCCAGGTGGCGGGCGCGAGGCGGGGGCGGCCTTTACAAACCGCTCCCGGCGTGAGGCGGCGCGGGGTAGGGTGGCCTGGCGCCCCGGACACCAGGTGCGCCGACTACCCCTAAGGAAGTGGCACCATGACCCTGAAGCCGGCCATCGGCGTCATCGGCGGCTTGGGACCCCAGGCCTCCGCTTGGCTGTACACCCTGTTGGTCGACAAGGCCAAAGACCACACCGACCTGCGCGACACGGCCGACTATCCGCGGGTCGTGCTGCTGTCGACCGCCATACCGAACTACCTCCAGACCGGCCAGGCGAGCGACCCGGCCGTCATGGCGGAAGTGATCGGGCTGGTCCAAGAAGAGGTCAGGCTGCTTGAGGCGGCTGGCGCCATCGTCAACGCGATCGCCTGCAACACCGCCCACCTGGCGCTGGACCAGCTCCAATCGGTCACGGCGGTCCCGTTCTTGTCGATCATGGACCTGGTCTCGGGCGCCATCGCCGGCCGCGCGCGCCCGGGCCTGCTGTCGACCCGGCTGACCAAACAGACCGGGCTGTACGCCTCAGTCCACCCGAACCTTCACATACCGGAGGACTCAGTCCTGGAGGGGGTGGAGACCTGGGTGTTCAAGCTGCTGGACGGGTCCATCACCAAGGCGGACCGGGCCGCCTTTAGGCAGTTCGTGGATGAGTTCAAACAGGCGAACGACCTGGACGCGGTGGTGCTGGGCTGCACCGAGCTGCCGGTGGTCTACGGGCCGACCGCCCGGCCGGACGTGGTCTCCACCCTCGAGGTGCTGGCGGACGGGCTGCTCGACTCCTATTACGCCCGACTCTGCGCAGGCCAAGCCGGGGACTGGGGCCAGGGCGATGAAGCAGCCTGACCCCGCCAAGCGGGACTCGTTCTGGTTGGTCCTGACGATCATCGTCATCGAGTTCGTCAGCGGCTATCTGCAGGGGTTCTACGAGCCGCTGCTGGCGAAGTTCGCGTCGCTGCTGGACGTGGACGCTTCGAACCTGTCTCTATTTAACGTGCTGCCGACGGCGGTGGGGGCGTTGTTCGTGCCGTTCTTCACGCGGCTGGGCGACATCCGCGGCTACCGGAAGATCCTCCGGATCGCGATCACCGCGGTGTTGGCCGCCTGTTTGGTCGTGTGGGCCGGCGTGGCGGTCGGCTCATGGGGATTGGTCCTGCTGGGACGGACCTTCTTCGGCGCCGTGCCGGTCTGGCTGCCGTTGCACATCGCGCTGGTCCACGCCAAGACGGTCGGCCAGCGGGCGACCAAAGCCGTGTCCGCGATAGTCGCGACCGTCACCGTGGGCACGGTCTTCGGGACTGCCACCTCGGGTCCCGTCTACGAGGCCTTCGGCGGTTCGCTGACTGGGGCCGTCGGCATCGTGCCAGGGCTTGTCTTCATAGCTGTGCTGCTGGTCTGGTTGGTGATGCCGGAGTTCGTGTCCGGCGCCCATCCGCATATCGACAAACTGGGCTTCGTGCTGCTGGCCGTCGTCATGTTCCTCGCCATCCTGGGGTTCGTCGAGGTGGTCGAGGGCGGGTCGGCCAGCCTGATCGGCGCCGTGCTGCTGGCCGCCGCGATAGCCGTCGGGGTGGTCTGGTTCCGATACGAGAAACGGCAGGAGCACCCGGCGATCGACGTGCGCCTGATGTTGAGCCGGGCAATGGCGCCCCTGTATGTGGGCGCGATCTGCATGGGCGCGGTGTTCTTCGGCTTCCTCTCCCCCATCGCGACCTACTTGGCCCACGATCCGGGCAAGGGCTTCGGGTTCGGCTTCGAGCCGCTGCACCAGTCCGCCGCCCAGACAGCGATCTTGTTCTTCACGGTCGTGGCGGCGGTGGCGGTGCCGTTCATCTTGAAACTGCTGACGCCCAAGGCCGCGTTGGCCGCCGGGTTCGGGCTCGGAATAGTCGGGTTCGTCCAATTCGCCCTGCTGGAGGACTCAACGCCGCAGCTCATCTGCTTCATCGTGCTGATCGGCGTGGGCATCGGGATCATCAACGCGGCCATTCCGGTGCTCATCCCGGAGCGCGCGCCGCAGCACCAGCGCGGGATCGCCACCGGGCTGTACAACTCTTCTCAGACGTTGGGCGGGGCGTTGGGCGGCGGGTTGTTCTTGTCGTTGCTGAGGATCGGCTCGGTCGAGGGGGCCGATGCCGCCTCCACCATCACCGAGGTCGGCTACGACTGGGTGTGGTCCGCCTGCGCCGTCTTCCTGGGGATCGGGCTGGTGGTGGTGGTGGCGTTCCTGGCCAAGGGGCGCCCGGTCGCGCCGTCCGCCCCGCCTGGGGTAGTGTCCCAGGTGTCGTCGGCCGTCCCAGCGGCCTCCCCGGCGACCGCTCCGGTGGCCGCCCCGGCGCAAAACGCGGCAAAGGCGGAATAAGGGCTTGTCGAAGGAGGACTCAATGCGGAGAATCGCCATCATCGGCGGCGGCGCGGCGGGCGCGGGCGCGGCCTGGGAGCTCCACAAGTCTCTCGGCGGCGAGGCGCGGATCAGCCTCTTCGAGCGCGCCGAGCACGTGGGCGGACGCGCCTGGGACTTGACCTTCGCGGGTTGCCACATGGAGGTTGGCGGCGTGCTCTTCCACTCCACCGGCCAGATCACCAAACAGATGATGGAGTTCACGGGCGCGCGGGAGGCGGTGCCGTCGCTGTCGATCGACGGGAAGAAAGAGACCTACGCCTTCTGGACCAAAGCCGGCTTCCCGGTGTTGACGCGCGTCTCGCTGGCGTCGATGGCGTTGGGGATACTCAAACACGTCGGCGTTCCCAGCGCCCTCAAGGTCACGCGCCGCGCCATCAAGATGGCGGAGCGCTACGAGGGCGTCTACCAGCGGCTGCGCGAGCGCGCCGCCTTCGCCACCCCGGACGAGTTGTTCGGCGAGCTCGGCCTGCTCGAGCCGACCAAGATCTCGGCGGCCGAGTACTTCAAGCGGCTGGGGGTCAATGATCGGATGGCCTACGACGTGGTCGAGGCGATCACCCACAACATGTACAACCAGGGCCTCGAGATGAACGCGCTGGCCTGCCTGGTCGGGCTGGCCGGGGCCGGGCTGGCCGGCGGCCACCTGTTCGTCATCGACGGCGGCAACTGGACCCTCTTCGACAAGATGCTGCGCAAGGCCGGGGTCGAGTTGCGCGTCAACAGGCCGGTTCGGCGGGTTGTGGCGACCTCCGCCGCCGATGCCGCCGGGCGGCCGTTCAGCTACCAGGTCCAGACGGCGGACGGCCGCTCGGATGACTTCGACGCCGTGATCTTGGCCGCGCCGCCGGCGCTGGCGGACCTCGCCGTCGAGGTCGACGGCCGGGCCTTGCCGGTGGTGGCGCACCCCTACCAGAAGGTCGTGACCACGCTGGTGGTGGGCGAGTTGAACCCCGCCTACTTCGGCCGGAGTCCGGGCCGGCCCATGCCGAGCACCATCTTCACGGCCTCGAGCGCCCCGGCGCCGTTCAAGTCGATTGGCACGACCGGCTGGTCGCCCGAGTTCGACTCGCGGATCTACAAGATCTTCTCGGCCGACCACCACATGACCGAGGCGGAACTGGCCGCCATCTTCGCCAAGATCCATGACACGCGCGTCCACACCTGGCCCGGCGCCTACCCGGTGCTGACCCCGGGCCTCGAGCACCTGCCGTTCGAGTTGAACCCCGGCCTGTATTTCGCCAACGCCTTGGAGACCATCGCCGGCTCGATCGAGGTCGAGGCCGTCTCCGGCGCCAACGCCGCCAAGGCCTGCGCCCGCTACCTCAAGGGCTGATCCCCAGGCGGCTTGACCCCCTCCTGACCCGCAGCGCCCCACCGCTGGGGCGCACAGGCGGGCGAGCTAATGCTAGCCTTGTTGAGCATTCGTGAGGTCTTTTGAGGCATCGTTATAGGAGGGACCGTGCCAACCAATCCCTTCTCCCCGGCCTTCGGCAGCGAACCGGCCTACCTGGCCGGCCGGGAGGCCATCGTCGCGGACTTCCTGGAGGGATTGGCGGGAGGGGTCGGCGATCCCAACCGCTCGACCATCCTGATCGGACCGCGGGGCAGCGGCAAGACGGCCCTGATCAATCACATCGCGACGGCGGCCAGCGCCCAGGGCTGGGTGTCCGCGCGCGTCACGGCCCTGCCGGGGATGCTCGAGGCCGTGATCGAGCAAGCTCTTGAGGCTGGCGAACACTTGTTGCCAGCCCCTGCCGGAGCCAAGCTGACCGGACTCGGCGCCTTCGGCGTGACGGTGAACATGGACCGCCCCGAGGCGCGATCCGCCTCGTGGCGCTCCCAAGTGGCGAGGATCGTGGACGCCCTCGGCGAACTCGGCAGCGGGCTGTTGATAACTGTGGACGAAGTGGACGCCAAGCAGGCTGAGTTGGTGCGCTTGGTGGCGGACTACCAGCACTTCGTCTCGGAGGGGCGGGCGGTGGCGCTGTTGATGGCCGGACTCCCGGGCAAGGTGCTGCAGATGTTCACGCACCGGTCGATCTCGTTCGTGCGACGGGCTTTCCAGCACCGACTCGACCCCCTCAGTCAAGCCGACGCCCGGTTGGCGCTGCGGGTCCCGATCGAGTCGGCCGGGCGCTCAATAGAACCCAAGGCGCTGGACGCGGCGGCGGCGTTCAGCCGCGGCTTCCCCTTCCTCATCCAAATGGTCGGCTACCAGACCTGGCGGCAACACCCTGGGCGGGAGGTCATCAGCGCCCAAGACGCCGCCGACGGCATCCGCGCCTCGCAAGAGTCCATGGACGCGATGATCCTGGACACCACCGTCCAGGAGCTGTCGAAAGGCGACCTGGAGTTCTTGACCGCCATGAAGGACGACCCGGACTTCTCGACCATCGCGGACCTGGCCGCCCGCCTGCGGATCTCACCCTCATCCGCCGGCCAGCGCCGCATCCGGCTGATCAAGGCGGGCGTGATCGAGGAATACGGCCGCGGCCAGGTCCGCTTCACGTTGCCGCTGCTGCGCGAATACCTCCAACGGGCCGAGTGACGCCCCAGCCGCCAAGCCCGCCCCGAGCAAGTCCCGGCGGTCCTCCGTCGCCGACCGGCCCCGGGCAGGCCGGCCCGGCCCTCAGCCGGCGGTCGCCAGCGGGTCGAACGCCCGCAGCCCCAGCGCCTCAGCGCCGCGCAGCATCGCGGAGTCATGGCTGACCACCGTCAAGGCCCGGTCAACTGACAACGCCGTGCCCAGATGGACGGCGTCAAGGGACTTGACATGGTGTTCAATCCCTTCAGCTTGACGCAAGGCCGGGCGGTCGACGTCCACCAGGTTGATCCGCGATACCGCCGCCTCGACCAGGGCCAGATCCAGCCCCAAGCGCCGGACCAGGCGCGTCAACTCGAGACGCAGCAGCCTGGAAGACACCAGTTCGCCGCCGCCCGCCTGAACCGCGGTCGCCCACCTGGCGGCGCGAGGGTCGCCATCGGGCAAGGCGGCGTGGCCGATCACGGAAGTGTCGACGTAGTAGAGCACCGCCACTACCGCTCTGACTTCATGTCTGCGATCAGTCGCGACAGGTCCTCAGGCGTCATCTTGCCCAGACGGGCGGGCTGGGGCCAGTTGCCCGGGGCGGCCGAGGCCCGCGTCAGACGCCCTTCGCGCGCGGCCCGCGCCAATCCGTCCCCAGGCTCGTCAAAGGGCGTGATCCGCCATTTCGGAACGCCGCGGTCAGTCACCGCCACCGGCTCGCCGGTGCGCGCCACCTGGTCGAGCACAGCTGCGGTCCGGTGGTTCAATTCACGCTTGTTGACAGTGCGCACCCGGTGATGCTAGCAGATGTCTGACACTAGTCATACATAACTCGGGGACGAGCCCCGCCGACTCCCGGAGAGTCCTACCGACCGGGTCCGATGCCGCCCCGGCGCCCGACCGCTCGCCCGGTGACGGCCGCGTCGGTGGCGTTGGGTTCGCAAGACGGCGCGCTTGGCCTCAGAACCGAATCCCGGGGTTGTCCGCCCGGCGGCCGCGCCCGCGCGAATCCCGCCCGTCGGCTCCCGGGTGGTTGCGGGCGCCCGCGCCCGGTCGTTATGGTTGGCCAGAGCTTTCCCCAAGCAGATGAGGCCCCATGACATGACTCAGCCCGCCGGATGGTACCCGGACCCGCAAGACAACGCCTGCGTCCGCTATTGGGACGGCGACGGGTGGACGCGCAAGACCAAGCCCGCCAACCCGGACGGGCACGACGACGCGGGCGGGCGCCGCGACCCGGCCGAGCCGGAACCGGGCGCTGCCGACGGGCCAGACGGCATCGGGCGAACCGACGCGGGCCAGCCGGAGCCTGCGGCTGGGGCCGCACCGACACCAAGACCGAAGCGGAGCACGCCCAAGACGGCCGACGACCCGCCGCCGCGGGCGCCGAAGTGGGAGGTCGAGGCGAAAGACCGGGTCAGGGTCGCGCTGCGCCGGATGGCCAAGCCGATCCAGGACATGACCGCCAGAGATGTCAACGAGGGCGACACCCGACTGCTGGTCACCGACGTGTTGTGCGACGCGCTCGGCTACGACAAATACAGCGAATTGAGCACCGAATACCGGGTGCGAGGGGACTTCGCGGACTACGCGATCCGGCTCGACGGGCAGACCGTCGCCATGGTCGAGGTCAAACGGGCGACCACGAAACTGTCGATCAAGCACCTGCGACAGATCGAGATGTACGGGGTGAACGAGGGCGTCGAGTGGCTGATCCTGACGAACGGCGGGGTGTGGCAGGTCTACCGGCTCATCCCTGGGATGCCGGTCAGCGTCGACCTGGTGTTGGACGTGGATCTGTTGGACGATTCGGCGCCTTTGGCCAAGAAGGCTGACGCCATGGCGCTGATCGCCAAAGAGTTCATCACGCGCGGGCGTTTGGAGGCGCTTTGGAAGGTCAACGCCGCAACCGCGCCGGAACGGCTGGTCGAAGTGCTGCTCTCGGAGGCCGTTCTGACCGAGGCGCGCCGGGAGTTGAAGCGGCAGACCGACCACCGAATCGACGACGCAGACCTGGGTAGGTTGATCCGCGACACGGTCATCCGCCCCGAGCTGGCTTAAGCCCTGTGGAGCGCCGCTCAGGGCTTTCCCACACGGCGGCGGCGTTGGACGTGGCGCCGGTGGGGGCTGCGGCGCTCACCGGCGCCTGATGGCGGGCCATGGGGTCGCCGGGCCTGAAGATGATGGCCGTGAAGGACACCCCGGTGTCGACGAATTGCGCCGGGCTCAGGCCGACTTGGCGCAGCGACTCCTGGGCTTCGCGGATGCCCCCGCCTTCCCCTTCGATGACGCGATGGCCGTCGCGAGTGGGCACCAGCCGCGCGATGCCGTACAAGAACTCGTTGACGGCAGACTTCCCGGCGGCGGAGCCGAGTTGATCTCGGCTCACACCCCACAAACCGCCGGGACTGGCTATGATCAGCCGGTCCGGCAACAACCTGATCTCAACCCGTTTGGATTGGGTGCGGGCCGACAGGTCGCGGTGCACCAGGGCGTTCGCGGCAAGCTCGCGCACCGCCACCAAAGGGATCTCGGGTTTGTCGTAAGCGTGTCCGTCTGCCTCGTAGGCGAGTCGCCGCCTCGCTCTCGCAACGCTCGAAGCTCGGCAAGCAAATCCTCAGACATCCATGACATACACAGATTGTGCGTCTAAGTGTCGATGAATTGTATGAGACGCGCTGCGCCGGGCAGCCCCGGCCGCGGCGGGCGCCGCGTAGAATAACGACCCCAACTACGCAGGCGGAGCCAGCGAGCGGCATCGCCCAGACGACCGCCGCGCGGCTCTTCACAGACCAACAGCCGCCGATGGACTCGAACCATTTCGTCAACTTCTCCGTGCCGCCACCGTGCCATTGTCGTCTCACGCATGGCCCCCTTTTCCACCTTTAGCACACGCGAAACGGGATGCAATTGCTGCTCAGAGCTTGTTTTCGCGGGTCAGGCGGGACGCGCCCAAAAACCGTTTGTGGAGCTGGGGGGAATTGAACCCCCGTCCGAGAACCAAAGCACAGGTCTTCTCCGGGCGCAGCCGATAGTCGGTTTTCTCAGCCCCGGCGCTGTAATCGGCAACGCGCCGCCAGGCTCAGTTGTCTAGAAGTCCCCGCCCGCCGGACAACGCGACGGACGAGCAGTGGGCTACTTCACGACGCCAGATCCCAGGCCGCAGCCACTCCTGGGTTGACGGGCAAGCCACTCGCCTCAGGCGGCGAGGGCGAAGCCGGTGCGGTTAGATTTCGCACTTATTGTTCACGCGGATCGTTAACGAGATAACCACGCATCCTCGGCCCGCTTCTCCTGAATCGACGATCCCCGTCGAAACCGATCAGCCCCTCTGTTTAGTTGTCGCCCCAGTCTAACGTCCCCGTCAACCCCCTTGTTCCCGCCGCTCCCCAACCGGCGCCGGCCCCGAGCGCAACGCGCGGGCGGACGCCGGACCGGCCCGACGGCATCGTGCACAAGCGCCCGGCCGGACTGATCGCGAGCCACCCTAAGACCCGGCGACCGCCGGAAGCGCCCGTCGGGTTCCCGCGCCGCGCCCGCGAGCCGGGGCCGGGCGGCCGCCGTTGTCCGATGCCGTCCCAAGGCTCTGCCCCCAAGTCCGCGCGCAGGAGCCGCCCGCAGTTCACGATGCCGCCTGCCCGCCAACGCTCCCCCGGCCAGCCGAGCGCAACTCGCCTCAACCGCCCAACGCCCCCCGACCCAAAGGTGTGTCCCCAAGTCTGAGACGAAAGGTCCGTCCCCGGGTTTAGGGAACCCTGGTCGGCGGGCCTGTTACCACAATCTCCCCCGCCAAGGACCGCCCCGCCTCACGGATGGCGGGCACCGAACGACGGTTGTCTGGCGCGTCCGCCCGGGCGCGTCGACGGCATCGTGCGTCTTGGCCCGTGGGCGCCTGGCGGCCAAATGACCTCCCGGAAGCCGTGGCTGGCGCCGGGCTCCGGGGCCGGGGCGAAAGCGGTCGTCAGATGTCCACCGGGCCGGACTGCGTGATCACTTGAATGCGCCCTCGCTGGACCGTGTTGACCGTGCCGCAGGCATAGCATTGGCGCTGGAAGGTGCCCCGCTCGGTCTCGACGGGCGATTGGTATCCGCAGCGTCCGCACTCCATCTGCAGCACGAATGCGGCGTAGTCGCCAATCGACTTCAAAGTGGCGACCGAGTATTGGCTTTTCACGCCGTCGCCGAACGCCTTCAGCGAGCTGGCCCGAACCGGCGATTGGTCGGCGGCGGGCGCATCGGGAGTGATGCCCGAAGTCTTCAAGGGCGCCTCGGTGTAGAAGCCGATGATGTCCCGACCCAGGGCGCCGTCCGGGGTTTCGCACACGTAATACGTGTTCGGCGGCACCGATGCGAGATCCCGCAGAACCTCCGTCGCCTTGAACAACGTGGGCACGTGGCAACTGTTGTACGCAGAGCCATTGGAATTGCGAAGCCGCCATTTGGGCTGCTGGTTCGCCTCTTGCCGATCCTTCTTCTTGAACAACCTCATGGGAGATCCTTTCATCCGGTCGGAGCTGTTCCCAGCGCCGCTTGTCGAAATGTCCTCCGACCGTATTGCCGGGCTTCCCGGCGCAGGTCTGCTAGCCGCAGACAGTTTCCCCGCCGACCGAGCCGCCGGCCCAAAGGTGTGTCCCCACGTCTGAGACGAAAGGACCGTCCCCGGGTTTGGTCATACCGGGGCAGGATGGGTGGGGGCGCGGGGGGACAATAGGGTTGCCGGGAAAGCGGCAGTGGGCGGGCATTAGGGGTCCGAGGACCGAGAGGGCGGAAATGGCCGAGCACGGCGAAGGCGGGAGGGGCTATGGCGCATAGGCACGGCGGTTTGATCGCAGTCGCCGCAGCGGTGGCAGCCGGATTGGCGCTGGCCGGATGCGCCGACGGCGGCGATGTGGCGACCATGAGCGGCACCGCCGGGGCCAGCCAGGGGACGTCGCCGGAGGAAGAGCAGGCCACCGGGGCCGAGAAGCTGTCCGACTGCCTGGACGCGGCCACGTCGGAGCGGATGTCGAAACTGTACGACGTGCTCTGGGAGGCGTCGAACGAGTATTGGGCGCACTATCAGGAACAGCAGATGGAGGAAGTCCCGGCGACTTCGGCCGGGTGAGCCGACGCCGCGGACACCGGACACCAGGACAATCACAACATGGCGGAGGGCCGATGATGAATACGAGCACAACCGGTCGGAAGGCGGCCGGCTTGACGACAGCCACCAGACCGGCGCCGAAGACAAGACTGGGGCTGACGACCAGACTGGCGCTGGCCGCCGGACTGGCGCTGGCGGCCGGGTTGGGGATGGCCGGCTGCAGCGGCGACGACGATTTGCCGACCCTGGACGGCAAAGGGGGCGGCGCCAGCCAGGCGACCTCGCCGGAGGCCGAGCAGGCCGCCGGGGCCGAGAAACTGTCGGCTTGCCTGAAACAGGCCGACATCCCGCACGAGTTGTCGCTCTGGGACGACGGCCAGAAGCAGGTCCAGTTCTGGTCCGAGGACGAGCCGGTGGCCGTGTCGATGGGCGCCGGGATCGGGACCTGGTGGAGCCCCGGCATGAACGCCACCGAGGCCGAGGCCAAGGCGGCGCTGGCCCTGGTCGGCCCGCTGGTCGAGGTCTACGACCCGGCCTTCACCGAGACCTGGGGGGAGATGGCCGGCGGCGGCGGCATGGTCGCGTCCGGGGAGTACCCGGGCGCCGAGGATCAGTCGCCGCGATATCTGATCATCGGCCAGACCGATCACACCGAGACCTTCGTCAAATGCCTGGACGAGTCGGGCTACACCGAACCGGTCACGACCCAGGACCCGGCCGAGGAGTTGAAGCAGAAGCAGAAGGTGGCCCAGGCGACCGCCGAGTGGGCCAACTGCGCCCGCCAGAACGGCTACCCGGACGTCAAGGACCCCGACCCGCCGGTGGCCGACAACTGGGAGACCTACCCGCAGGCGCTGCTGCCGGGCGACATCACCGAACCGGCGCTCAGGGAACTGCTGGCCGTCTGCCCCAACTTCGACGCCGCCAAGATGAAGGCCTACGACGAGGCGATCGCGGCCCTGGACGATAACTCCACCCAGGAGGACTGGGACAGGATCAACCAGGAGTTCGACACCACCGAGCCGTCGATCAACTTCGACGTGCCGGGCCTTTACGGCGCGTCGGCGGACGAGCAGCCGGACCAGGCCACCATGGACCGGGTGTCGAAGCTTTACGAAGTGCTCTACGAGGCCCAGACCGAGTATTGGGAGCAGTTGGAGGCGACCGCCGCGGCGGGCGCGAGCCAGTGAGCCCCGCCCGGCGGCGGGCATCACACCGACCAGAAGGCAGAGGACCAAGGATGAACACGACCAAGGTGAACACGATCAGACTAAGCAGGACCAAGATGGACAAGACCAGGATGAACCGGACCAGCTTGGCGGCAATCGGCCTGATCACGGCCGTCGGCTTGGCTTTGGCCGGCTGCGGCCAAGGCGAAGATGTCGCCAGCTTGACCGGCGAGGGCGGCAAGGACGGCAAGAGCGGCAAGGGCGACACCGCCCTGCTCTCGGCCGAGGCCGAGCAGGGCGCCGCGGCCGAGGACTTCGCCGCCTGCCTGAAGGAGGCCGGGGTTCCGCACCAGATCGCGGATTGGGACGAGAGCGGCCAGAAGTACGTCGACTTCTCGAGCGGGGACCAACCAATGGCGATGTCCTACGGCGGCGAGTACGGCAGCCAGTGGGGCGGGATCGGCGAGACCGATGCCGAGTACCAAGACTCGCTCGAAAGCCTGGTGCCGCTGGTCGAGAAATACGACCCGGCGCTGGCCGCGCAGATCGGGCAGAACGGCGGGGCGACGTCGGCGGTTGTGATCACCGAGGGCGAGGCCGAGGCGGCCAGCCCCGGCGCCGAAGAACCGGAGCCAGTCGTGCGTTTCCTGGTCGTCGGCCAGACCGATTACACCGAGGCCTTCGTCAAGTGCCTGGACCAGTCCGGCTACACCGAGCCGGTCTTCACCACGGACCCGGCCGACGAGTTGAAGGACAAACAGCGGATCGCTGAGGCCACGGCCGAGTGGGCCAACTGCGCCCGCCAGAACGGCTATCCAGACCTGAAGGATCCCGACCCGCCGGTGGCCGACAACTACGAGACCTATCCCAACGCGCTGCTGCCCGGCGACATCACCGAACAGGCGTTGCGGGACCTACTGGCCGCCTGCCCCAACTTCGACGCCGCCAAGACGAAGGCTTACGAAGAGGCCATGGCGGCCCTGGGCGACAACCCGTCGGAGGCGGACTGGGCGGAGTTCGACGAAAAATGGGACATGACCCAACCCTCGATCGATTTCGATGTGCCCGGACTCCAAGGCCTGGCGGCGGGCGAGGAGCCGGACCAGGAGACCATGGACCGCCTGATGGCGCTCTACGAAGTGCTCTACGAGGCGTCCAACGACTACTGGACGGCCCAGGAGGCGGCCGCCGCCGAATGACGCGCCCGCAGCAAACTGAACAACAACCGAACAACACCGTGAAGAGCAAGACAAAGGTGGGCTGAAAAGTGACGAAAAAGGGTTGGATCGCGCTCGGCGCGACCGCCGCGCTGTTGGCGGGGGCGACGGCCGGGGCCGTTTGGTGGGGCAAGGCGCGGGCCGCCGGCGACCGTGACGAGGCGGCCGAGCGCCGGACCGTCCCGGTCGAGCGGACTTCGCTGGCGGCCGGGCTGCAGCTGTCCGGCACCTTGGCCTACGGCGAGCCCAGCGAACTGGGCGGGGCCGTCGGCATAGTCACCAAGGTGCCCGAGGGCGGCTCCATCCACCAGGTTGGCGAGCCGCTGCTGGAGATCGAGGGCAACCCGGTCTTCCTCCTCCACGGCTCGATCCCGCTGTGGCGGGACCTGGCGGCCGGGATGTCCGGGATCGACGTCGACACGCTCCGGGCGGCCTTGGTCGAGCTCGGCTACAGCGCCGGCAACACCGCCGCCGCCACCCCCTACGATTCCGCCTTGGCCGGCGCGATCGACGCGCTGTACGCCAAGGGGGGTTACCCGGCGCCCTCGACCAGGCCCGATGCCGTCGCCGCCCGCCAGGACGCCGAACAAGAGTTGGCGGCCGCCCGCGAGGGCCTGGCCGCCGCCCGCCAAGCCCTGACCCAGGCCCAGCGCGGCCCGTCCGGCCAGGAGAAGTCGGCCGCCACCGAGGCAGTGGCGGCGGCCGGGCGGGCGCTGGCCAAAGCCAAGCGCTGTTCCGAGGCGGACCAGGCCGAGCAGTACGGCACCGGCGGCGAATGCGACGTCGAGGCCGCCCAGGGCAATCTCAACACCGCCCAGGCGGCCCTGGCCGATCTCACCAAGGCCGTCGACACGTCCGCCGAGCGGGCCGCCGTGACCAGCGCCGAAGCGGCTTTAGCGGCCGCCCAGACCAAGGCCGACCAGGCCGCCATGAGCGCCATCGGGCCCAAAGACGTGCT
Organism: Bifidobacteriaceae bacterium; assembly: GCA_031257375.1. Lineage (GTDB taxonomy): Bacteria > Actinomycetota > Actinomycetes > Actinomycetales > WQXJ01 > JAIRTF01. The sequence continues at coordinate 1,468 of JAIROU010000419.1, read as the reverse complement.
GATCGTGCCGACCCTGGAGATGCGCGTCGACCAGGTCTTGGCGAAGATCGGCCAAAGCGCCTCCGGGGCCGTCGTCACCTACACCGACACCACCATCTTCGCCAATGTCGACCTCTCCGACGCCAACAAGGCGGTGGTCGTGACCGGCACCGCCGTCGAGGTCAAACTGCCGGGCGACGTGGTCGTGGCCGGGACGGTTGGACACGTCACCCCGGCCGGGCAAAACCCCCAAACCTACGAGCCGATCCCGGCCCGCGCCCGCATTGACATCGAGGACCAGGCCACCCTCGCGGAGATCGGCCTGGCCAGCGTGAGCATCTCGATCATCCAAGACGAGGCGGCCGACGCCCTGGTGGTGCCGGTGACCGCCCTGCTGGCCCTGTCCGAGGGCGGCTACGCGGTCGAACTGGCCAACGGCTCGCTGGTCGGGGTCGAGGTGGGCGTGATCCAGGGCACCAGCGCCCAAGTCACCCCGATCGTCGGGGAGCTGTCCGAGGGCGACCTGGTGGTGATCGCGTGACGATGGCCCATCTGGCCTTGCGCCACGTCTCCAAGGTCTATCCGACCAACCCACCGCTGCACGCCCTGTCTGACGTCAGCTTGGACATCGAGCGGGGCGAGCTGGTGGCGGTGGTGGGGCCGTCCGGCTCCGGCAAGACCACTTTGCTGTCGCTGATGGGGCTGCTCGACGCGCCGACCTCGGGCGAGGTTTGGATCGACGGCCTGGACGCCGCCGGCCTGACCGAGGCCCAGCGCTCGCGCGCCCGCTCGGACCTGATCGGCTTCGTCTTCCAGCAGTTCTATTTGCTGTCGTCGCTGACCGCCCGCGACAACGTCGCCACCGGCATGCTCTACCAGGGCCTCGCCCCGGCCGAGCGCCGCCGCCGGGCCGATGCCGCCCTCGAGCGCGTCGGCCTGGCCAACCGCTCCAGCCACCGCCCGGGCGAGCTGTCCGGCGGCGAGCAGCAGCGCGTGGCGATCGCCCGGGCCATCGCCGGGGAGCCTGCCGTGGTCTTCGCCGACGAGCCGACCGGCGCCCTCGACCAGGCCTCCGGCCGAATGGTGCTGGACTGCCTGCGGTCCGCCAACCAAACCGGCGCGACGGTCATCGTCATCACCCACGATCTGTCCCTGGCCGCCCAGTTCGACCGCCAGATCCACGTCCTCGACGGGCGGGTCTCGCCATGAGCCGGCGACCGTGGCGGCCGCGCCGCCCAGCGCCCATCCCGCCGGCCCAAGACCGCCTCGGCGCGCCGCCGGCCGCGCCCCCGACGGACGGCGCCACCGCCGTCCTGCCGAGCCTGGCCGACGCGGGCCGACCCGGCGGCATCGGACCCTACGGTCCCCACCTGTCGCCGCCTTCGCCGCCCGTCGCCACGCCCCCGGCGGACGGCCCCACCGAAGTCTTGCCCGGCTTCGGCCGACCGCCGGTCGAGCCGCGCGCCGCCGGGCGGGGGCGGCGCCACCT
>JAIROU010000412.1 GCA_031257375.1 Bifidobacteriaceae bacterium | reverse complement strand
GAAATGGGAAAGGCCCAGACCGCCCGGCAAACTCACCCCCAACCGGGTCCGGCGGGGTTTCCACCAACTAGCCCCAACCATCGGCACCCCAGCCAGCCCGCCGAAACCCACCCAGCCCGGCCCAGGTCGCCCCAAAGGCACCAACCGACCACCACGAAACCGCCACCCAGCCATAAAACGAACCCGACCCAAGGTTTAAACGCAAGCTTAGAAGATCTAAGAGAACCTTAGAGGTGCCCAAGCGGCCCCGGCGGTGCCGATGGCGGCCGGAAAGGAGGCGGTCCGAATGCCGTCTGCGGAGCGTGAGCCGGTGTTTCTGCCTGCTTTCGGCAATCGTCCGGCGCGACTGGTCGGCCGCGGGGAGGTCTTGGACGGGTTCGCGGAGGGATTGTCACAGCCGACCGGGCATCCGGGGACGGGCCGGGCGCGCCTTCGGCCAACTGCCCCCCACGCCTCCGCGAGTCCTGGTTGATTCCGACACGACCGGAACCGCGCCCGCATAGCCGTCGAATCCGGGCGCCCGGTCGGTAGAATCGCAGGTGTTCACCCGCCCGCTAACCAAACAGGACTGAGAGGCCCCCGCCGTCATGAGAGCGCTCCACGGATTCTGGTCGATCATGACGGGATTGAACCTGTGGGCGGAGGATTCGGACCGGGCGGTGACATCGCGCTCAGGGGCCGCCATCCGGCCCCACCCGTTCGCCATCGACGCCGAGGACGTGGCCGCCGCAGTTGGCGGCGCCGAGCCGGTGGCGACCGGCTTGGCGACAATCCTGCTCCCGTCGGTGCGCCGCTCGCCGTTGGACTCCCCGGAGTTGTACCGGGCGCGGCCCCGGCGCGGGCCGTTGACCGAGCCCGGCTTGGCGCCGTGGCTGGTGCCGGTGGCCCGCTACGACGCGGCCGGGTCGCTCGCCGCCCTGACCGGGCCGACCGACGAGATCCGCGTCGGCGCGTCAGTCGACTACTTGCGCCAGGTCGCCGCGTTCGCCCGCGAGTTGGCGGAACGCGGCCGCGTGGTGCCGTTGGCGGAGTTTGACGACAATTCGCCCGATGCCGTCGACGCGCCCGATGCCGTCCGCGCGCCCGAGAGCCCCGCCACCGCCCGCAAGCTCAACTCTCCCGCCCCCGCCCGCCACGCGACCGCCCGCCCCGCCCCCGACGCCTCCCCGCGTCAGGGGTTGAAGGCGCGGTGGGCGCCGCTCATCCAGGGCGCCGACCTGTACAGCCTTCAGTCTTTGGTGGGAGCGATGCCGCCGGTCGGCCGGGCGCTGGCCGAACCGGTCGGCAACACCCGCGGCCAGGCCCCCGCCCGGCTGGTGACGGCCGCTTTGGAGGCCTTGGTGGACGCCGCCGTGCGGGACTCGCTGGCCCGCGGCGGGGTGACACTGCTGGGCGGGCTGCCCCCGCGCCGAGGGCGCCGGCCGCTCGCCCCGGACGTGACCGAGGCTTGGCTCGAGGCCCTGACCAGCGCGGATGGGCGTTTCGCGGCCGGTGTTGAAGACGCCGCCTATCTGCTTGAGGCGCTTGAGCCCTGGTCCGACGCGCTGACCGCCAAAGACCAGGCCGCCCGCCTGCTGTTCCGGGTGGTGGAACCGACCGACCAACCGACCGACCAACCGACCGACCAACCGGCCGACCAACCGGCCGACCAACCAGCCGGGGTGGCGCCGGCCGGGGCGGACGGAGGGTCCGCGACCGGCCTCGCCCCGACCGCCGCCGCCCCGACCGCCGCCGCCAAGGCGCAGCCCGGCAAGACGGGCAAGCCAGCCAAAGGCCAGACCGCGCCCGCCCAGGCCGCCCAGGCCGCCGGGGCCGCGAAGGCCGTCCAGGACCACGCCGAGCCAGCCCCCCGCTGGCAGGTCGAGTTCTGGCTGCAGTCCTCCGAGGATCCGTCCCTGCGCCTTCCGGCCGACACCGTCTGGGAGGGCGGCAAGGCCCTGTCGCGCTGGTTGGACCGTCCCGACGAACTGCTGCTGACCGAGTTGGGGCGGGCCTCGGCCATCTATCCCGACCTGGCTGACGCCCTGCACCAAGCCCGCCCCTGCGCGCTCGAGTTGGACGCCCCCAAGACCATCGAGTTCTTGTCCGAGGCCGCCCCGCTGCTCGAGGCCGCCGGCTTCGCCGTGCTGGTCCCGTCATGGTGGACCTCGCGCCGCGCGCTGGGCCTGCGCGGCTCCGCCACCAGCCCCCACGACCACGGCCGAACCTTCACCCGCGAATCGCTCTGCCAGTTCCGCTGGCGCGTGGCGATCGGCGACGCCGCCCTGACCGAGGAAGAACTCGCTCTGCTGGCCGCCGCCAAAACGCCCCTGGTCCGCTTGCGCGGCGAATGGGTGGCCTTCGACCCGGCCCAGCTGGCCCGCGCCGTGAAGTTTGTCGATCAGCAGGCCAAGGACCAAGCGGCCCTGACCACCGCCGAGGTCATCGCCCTGGCCGCGGCCCAGCCAGAGGACCTCGACACGCCCCTGCCGGTGACCGGCGTCGAAGCCGACGGCGAGCTGGGCGCCCTGCTGGCGGGCAGCGCCGACCAGGCGCTCCGGCCCGTCGCCCCGCCGGCTTGGTTCGCCGCCCGGCTGCGCCCCTACCAGGAGCGGGGCCTGGCCTGGCTGGCTTTCCTCGCCCGCCTCGGCCTGGGGGCCTGCCTGGCGGACGACATGGGCCTGGGCAAGACCATCCAGTTGCTCGCTTTGGAGGCCGTCGAGCGCACCACCCCCGCGGCGCCCGATGACGACGGGCCGAGTTTCGCTGAAACCGGCCAGTCCCAGCCGGCCGGGCCTGACAGGCGGCCACCGACTTTGATCATCTGCCCCATGTCGCTGGTCGGAAACTGGACCCGCGAAGCCGCCAAGTTCGCCCCCCACCTGCGCGTCTATGCCCACCACGGGCCGGGCCGGAAGCAGGGAGCGGAACTTGGGGCGACGGCATCGGCGGCCGATCTTGTCCTAACCACCTACCAAACCGCCATCCGGGACATCGACGACCTGGCGGCGGTCGAGTGGGGCCGGGTGGTGTTGGACGAGGCCCAAGCGGTCAAGAACGCGGCCTCGCAAGGGGCGAAGGCGGTCCGGCGGCTGCCGGCCGCCTCGCGGGTGGCGCTGACCGGCACGCCGGTCGAGAACCGGCTGACGGAACTGCGGGCGATCCTCGACTTCCTCAACCCCGGCATGCTCGGCTCGGCCGAGCGCTTCCGGGAGCGGTTCGCCCGGCCGATCGAGCAGTACGGCCAGACCGAGCCGGCCGAGCGGCTGCGGGCGATCACCCGGCCGTACATCCTGCGGCGGCTAAAAACTGACAAGACGATCATCGACGACCTGCCGGACAAGATCGAGTTGAACGAGCCGTGCTATTTGACGCCGGAGCAGGCCAGCCTCTATCAGGCGGTGGTGGCGGACATGATGGAGAAGATCGAGGGGTCGGAAGGGATCGAGCGCTCCGGGAACGTGCTCGCGGCGATGACCAAGCTGAAGCAGATCTGCAACCACCCGGCGCAGTTCTTGCACGAGGGGCCGAGGATCGCGCGGCGGTCCGGGAAGGTCACCCGGCTGATGGAAATCCTGGACGAGATCATCGCCGAGGGCGACAAGGCGTTGCTGTTCACCCAGTTCACGGAGTTCGGCGGGATGCTGGTCGAGGAGATCGCGACGCGCTTCTCGTTCGAGCCGCTGTTCCTGCACGGGCAGGTGCCGAGGGCCCGGCGGGACCAGATGGTGGCCTCGTTCCAAGCGGCCGGCGGCCCGCCGCTGTTCGTCTTGTCGCTCAAGGCCGGCGGGACCGGGTTGAACCTGACCGCCGCCAACCACGTCATCCACGTCGACCGGTGGTGGAACCCGGCGGTCGAGAACCAGGCCACCGACAGGGCGTTCCGGATCGGGCAGAAGCGGGGCGTGCAGGTGCGCAAGTTCGTCACCCAGGGGACGCTGGAGGAAAGGATCGACCAGATGATCGCGGACAAGGGCGCCCTGGCCGAATTGATCGTCGGCGGCGGGGAGGCTTGGCTGACGGAGCTGTCGACGGCCGACTTGCGCCGGGTGTTCGCGTTGTCGCAGACGGCGATAGGGGAATGAGATGAGCCGGGGCTGGGGCCGGGACGCGGACGACGACTGGGGCGGCCGGTGGTATCCGCCGCCGTCCAAGCCGCGGGCGGTCGAGGGCGGCATCAAGGCGCGCTCGCGGCGCGGGGCGATCGGCCAAAGCTGGTGGTCCGAACGGTTCATCGACGTGCTCGAGTCGTTCGGCATGGGCACCCGGTTGACCCGCGGGAAGAACTACGCCAGGCGCGGCCAGGTGATCGACTTGGAGATCGAGCCCGGGGTGGTCAGGGCGTCGGTCCAGGGCTCGCGGGCGAGGCCCTACCGAGTGCGGATCGGGCTGAACGCTTACAGCAAGGACCAGTGGGGCAAGGCCCTGGAGGCGTTGGCCGAGGACGCCTGGTACACGGCCAAGCTGCTGGCCGGCCAGATGCCGGAGCAGATCGTCGACCTGTTCGACTCGCTCGGCCTGGCGTTGTTCCCGTCGCGGGCGGGCGACTTGTCGATGGACTGCTCCTGCCCCGACTGGTCGGTGCCGTGCAAACACCTGGCGGCGGTCTTCTACTTGCTGGCGGAGCGGTTTGACGACGATCCCTTCGCGGTCCTGGCCTGGCGGGGCCGCGACCGCGAGGAGTTGTTGACGGCGCTGTCGGCGATGCGCGTCGGCGCCGTCCCGGCCGACCGGGAAGACGAGCCCGAGGCCGTCACACCCCTGGCCGACCTGCTGGACAGCTTCTGGGCCAGCCCCGCGCCGCTGGTCCGCGCCACCCCCGCCCGAACCCCGCCGGACGCGATCCTCCACCAGCTGCCCCCCATCCCCCTGGCCGCGCGCCACACCCCGATCGCTGACGCGCTCCGCCCGGCCTACCAAGCCGCCGCCACCGCTGCCCCAGCTGACTGACCCGCGGCCTTGCCGGCGGGCGGCGCGGACGGCATCGGATCACTCGCCGAGGCGCTGAAAACCCGGCTCGCGGGCGACACCGGGCGCCCGACCACGCCCTGGAGTCATGGCTCGCGCCCAGGCGAAGACGCGCCCGCGGCCGCCGATGCCGTGAAGGCGGGGTTCCAGCGGCAACCGGCTTTCCCGGTCGGCGAGCGGGAACCCGCCTGGGACATCCAACGGCGGACTGCCGACCAGGTCTGGCCGGCGGCGAAGCGCGCCGAGCGCCGTCAGGGTGGCGTGCGGGTTGGAATGGCACGTCTCGGGTCCTTTCCCGTCTCATCAGGTCACCGATCTCGCCCAAGACCGCGCGGGCCGCCCGGCGGATCGGGACCGGCGCCCCCTTCGCCTTGTCCGGGCGGGTGTCGATGGCGGACGGGGCGACCACGGCGTTCAGCGAGATGACCGCGATCTGGCGGGCGACGGCATCGTGCGAATCACGGGCGATCGGCAGCTTCTCCTCGGTCAAGCGCCGCCGCGCCTCTTCTTCCCTGGTCCGCCCGGCGCGCTCGGCCCGCTCGACGGCCGCCGCGATGCGGGCGCGGTGGAAGCGCGCGCCATCGCCGGCCACTCCGGCGACCGCCACGACCAGCGCGAACTGCGCCAAGCGGGGGTCGAACCCGTCCCAACCGGTGGTCGGCAGCCCCAGCAACACGGCCGCCGCCACCGCCGATGCCGCCGCCCCGGCCGCGGTTCGCTCTCGTTTCGGGGCCTTCGCCCGGCCGGGTGGGCGGGAATCGCGGTCTCGGCGGCCCGCGGCCGCGTTCCCGGCGCCAAGGCCGCGGTCCTATCTCGCCCGCGCGAACCGGGGGACGGTCCTTTCGGGTGAACCGGGGGACGGTCCTTTCGTCTCAAACTCGGGGACACGCCTTCGCGCGCCCGGCCGGGCCGACGACAGGGCTATGGCCAAAGCGGCGGCCCCGGGTCGCTGGTCGATGTGGCCGGCGTCCGGCCGAGTCGGCCAGAGGCGGCCGGGGCCGGCGCTCGTCGCGGGCCGCCGCGCCGACCTGGGCGTTTCTTCCGCGCTCCCCGGCCGGGACCAGCGTTTGTGGCGTGGTTCCCGGCCGGGACCAACATTTGCCGCGTCGGCCTTTTGGCGTTGTGGCTGGTCAGCG
>JAIROU010000331.1 GCA_031257375.1 Bifidobacteriaceae bacterium | reverse complement strand
AGTAGAACAGCTGGAGGAAGTAGCGGACCAGCATGGCCGGGCCGAGGAAGATCGGCAGGCAGGAGGTCAACACCAGGAGGGCGACCGGGGCGAAGGCGCTGGGTCGGCCGCGGCGGGTCCCGGCCGCGGCCACCGCCAGGCCGAAGGCGAAGCCCCAGAGGTGGGCGCCGGGCGAGAACAGCCAGCCGAGGACGGGGAGTTCGAAGTGGAATCGGGACTTGTAGGAGAAGGCGGCGTAGAAACCGTGGATGAACCGGGGGCCCTTGGATTCGGCGACGCCCGGGCGCTCGGCGGCGTAGCAGAAGTAGCAGGTCCCAGTCGGCGGGTAGGCGTGTTCCGTGCCGGGATAGGCGTAGGCGTCGATGACCGCCCCCGGCAGCCAGCCCTGGACGGTGGCGGCCAGCGCCGCGTCGGCGTAGGCGGCCGGGTGCTCGCGGCCGACTTCGGCCCACAGCCGGACGAACCCGAGCCGGTCGCGCTTGATCCGGCGCATGTCGGCGCCGACTATGACCGGGTCGGCCAACTGCGGACGGTACCGGTCCAGGGCCTTGGGCTTGACGAAGGACTCCAGGCGGCGCTCCTGATCGCGGGTCAGCGAATCGGGGGGCGGGTTGGCGCGGACGCGGGCCAGTTGTTGCAGCGGCAGCGAGTAGGCGGCGGCGGTGGTCCCGGCCGGCAGGCCCATCAGGCCCTTGTAGATCAGCGGGTCGATCAGCAGCCCGGCCGCCGAGGCGGCCGCGAAGCACAGCGCCATGGCCTTGCGGGCGGGCCGGCGGCCCGCCAAGACGATCGCGGTGAAGGCCACGAAGACGTAGATGGCGTCCCGCCGCAGGGTGATCGCGGCCACGGCCAACAGCCCCACCAGCCACCACCGCGGCCCTCCGCGCGACCGGGCCCGCAGCGCGTCGACCAAACAAACCGCCAATGCCAGCAGCACCGCTGAGAAGGCGGTGTTGCGGACCCAGCTGAGCGAGAACAGCGCCACCGTCGGGAACAGGCCGTAGTAGGCCAGCGCCCCCCAGCGCGCCGACTGCGGCGCGCCCCACGCCCGCAGCCGCCGCAAGGTGTACGCGAACACCCCCGCCACGGCCAGGGACTGGACCAAGATGAAGGCGGCGATGCCGTAGTTGTCGGCCCCGGTCCAGCGCGCCACCGCCGCTTGCAGACCGGTCGCCAAGTGGGTGTGCAGCGGCGGCAGGGCGGTCGTCAGGCGCCCGCCCTTGGCGTCCAGATAGGCCGATGTCGCGTCGTAGCACCAAAAGCCCGGCCAGCCCGACAGCCAGACCGGCGTCCAGGCCAGCCAGATCGCCGCCCACTCCAGCCAGAAGGTGCGCCGGCGGTTGGCCCAGACCGCCAGGGGCCGGCGGCGCGGGCGTTCCACCAGGCGCCGGGCCGCCGCCGCGACCAGCCCGAACAGCGGCGTCAGGGCCGCGATCGCGAGGTACGGCCAGGCGGAGGACCAGGGCACCGCCCCATCGGCGGTGATCGTCCGGCCGATCACGGCGGTGGCCGCCCCGGCCAGCCCGAACAGCCAGGCCGACCGGCGAGCGGGTTGGCGGGCCGGTTCGGCGTGAGGCCGAGGCGTCATAATGCGCGCGCCTTCCGTCTTCGGACCGCGCACGGGGTAGACCGTCGGCCACTTGCTTGATCAAATTGTGGGGAAAGCAGCTATGCTAGCGGCCGCCCGCCTGCCCCGGTCGGCCTGTCAGCCGACGCGGCGCCAGGCGGACATGTGCTATGAGCCCGCCGGTGTAGTAACTTGGATGGCAGTTGCGCTCAAGCTTCTTCCCTGCAACCGAAGGATTCGTCGAGATGGGCAGTTTTCCGTCCGCCAACCACCGTCCTCGGGCCGGAGCGGTCGCCGTGGCCGTCGCCCTGGCGGCCCTGGGTCCGATTCACGCCGCCGATGCCGTCGCGGCGCCCCCGCTCATATTGGTCGCCCCGGCCGCGGGGCCGGGCGTCCAGGCCGACCCGGCCGCCGTGGCCGAGTCCGTCAGCCAAGCCCTGGACGAGCTCGCGGGCGAGCCGATCGCGGTCAAGCCGTCCGATTCGGCCGCCCCGGCGGCCGAGGCGCCGGTGGCCTGGGAGGCCGACGGCGTGGCCAAGCTCGACGCCGAGGCGGTCGGAGAGGCCGAGTTGAGCCTCGACCAGCCCGGCGGCGAGGTGGCCGTCCTGGTGACCGACGCCCTCGCCACCGACGACTTCTCGGTCGCGGGCGTGACCTGGCAGGACGGACCGGAGCCGGGCCGGGTGCTGGTCCGCGCCTACCAGGACGGGCGGTGGACCGAATGGTTCGACCTGGACCAGGCGGACGGCCCCGACCCGGCCAGCCCGGAGGGCGGGCGGGCCAAGGGCGGCACCGAGCCGCTGGTGGTGGCCGGTTCGACGGCCATCCAAATCGAGGTCCTGTCCGAGCCGGGCGAGGACCTGCCGGACGGCCTGGCGGCGGCGGTGGTGCCGCTCGAGGCGGCCGAGGCGGACCCGGACCCGGCCGCCGGCGGCGTCTCGGACGCGCTCGAGGCGGCCCCGTCGCCGGGCTCGTCGCTGCCCGGCGGCGCGCTGACGGCATCGGGCGCGCTGACGGCATCGGGCGCGCCCGCCCGGCCGACCATCAACCTGCGGGCCGCCTGGAACGCCGCCGCCCCCAAGGAGGCGCCGACCATCGCGCCGAAGGTGGTCGGGGCGATAATCCACCACCAGGAGGGCAACAACGAGTACAGCGAGGCCCAAGTCCCCGGGATCATCCGGTCGATCCAAAGCTGGCACATGGGCAACAACGGCTGGGACGACATTGGCTACAACTTCCTGATCGACAAGTACGGCGGCATCTGGGAGGGCCGCGAGGGCGGGGTCGACAAGAACGTGGTCGGCGCCCACGCCTTCGAGTTCAACACCGGCTCGACCGGCGTCTGCTTCCTCGGCTCGATGGAATCCGCCCAGCCCTCTGCTCTGGCCTTGGACGCGGCCGGGCGCCTGGTCGCCTGGCGATTGGGTCAGACCGGGCTGACATCGCTGAAGGGCGACACGGTCTACCCCAAAGACTCGCGCCAGCAGTCCAAGCCGGTGGTGGCCGGGCACCGCGACGTCAACGCGACCACCTGCCCCGGCCGCTACCTCTACGCCAAACTCGACGTCATCCGCGGCTACCAGCCGACCGGCCCGGCGCCGCGCGCCTTCACCCAGATCGCCGTCACCCCGGACATGAACCGGGACGGGAGGGCCGACATCCTGGCCGTCGACAAGGCCGGGGACCTCTACCTGGTCCCCATGGCCACCTCCACCGCCCTGGGCGATCCGCAGAAGATCGGCAGCGGCTGGATCGGCTTCACCTTGCTGGCGCCGGGCGACTGGAACGGCGACGGCACCGCCGACCTGATGTCCGTCAACCCCCAGGGCAAGCTGATCTTCTACTCCAACGACGGCAGCTTCGGCTTCGCGCCGAAGCAGATCGGCTCGGGCTGGAACGACTACATCGCCCGCCCCTCGCCCGATCTGGACAGCGACGGCCACCCGGACATCTTGGCCATCCACCGGTCCTCCGACACCCTCTACCTCTACTCCGGCGACGGCCGCGGCGGCTTCAAGAGCGCGGCCGGGCGCTGGGTCGGCGGGGGCTGGAGCGGATGGTCGCTGTACACCGCGGCCGACTTGAACAAAGACGGCCTGGCCGACATCCTCGGCCTCAACAGCGCGCACCAGCTTTACTTCTACCGCAGCGTCAAGGGCGGCGGGTTCGCCCAGCGCCAGTGGGTCGGCGGGGGCTGGGACGGCTGGGCGTTGGCCGCCGGGGGCGACCTGACCGGCGACGGCATCGGCGACATCGTCGGCCTCAACAAGGACGAGCGCTTCGTCAACCTTTATCGCGGCTACGGCAACGGCGGCTTTTGGTCCCCGGCCCTGCGGATCGCCTTGGACTGGTAGCCGGGCGGGCGGGCGGGCGCGGCCAGGTCGTAGACCCTCGGGTCGGCCAGGAAGGCCGCCAGCAGCGGCAAGCAGTAGAACAGCGGCAGGAAGTAGCGGACCAGCATGGTCGGCCCCAAGAACACCGGCGCGCAACTGGCCAGCAGCAGCAGGGCGACCGGCCAGGCCGCCGACGCCCGGCCGGGTCGCGGGCCGCGCCGGGCCCCGGGCCAGGCCGCCGCCAGGACGAAGACGCACAGCCACAGGTAGGTGCCGGGCGACCACAACAGGCCGATCACGGGTGTCTCGAAGGGCGTCCTGGAACCGAAGGAGAAGTCGGCGTAGAGGTCGCGGACGAATGGCGGACCCTTCGGGCTGTCTTGGCCCGGGATCTGGGCCTCGTAGCAGAAATAGCTGGTCATGCCGGGCGGCGCGTAGGCGTCGATGACGGCGCCGGGCAGCCAGCCCTGGACCGTCCCGGCCACGGCGGCGTCGAGGTATTCGGCCGGATGGCTGAGCCCGACGCTCAGCCAGAGCTTGGCGAAGGCGCGGGTGTCCTGCTCGATCCGCCGCTCGTCGGCGCCGACCATGACCGGGTCGGCCAGTTGGGGCCGGTACTGGGACAGGGCGGCCGGGTCGGCGAACGACTCCAATTGCGCGATCTGTTCGCCCGAGAGGCTGTCCGGCGAGCGGGTGTAAACGCGGGCCAACTGCTGCAGGGGCAGCGAATAGGTGGCGATCCGGCTGCCCTCGGCCAGGCCCATGACCCCCCGGTAGAGCACCGGGTCGAGCAGGCCGCCGGCGACGCTGGCGCTGATCAAGGTGACGGCCAGGGCTTTGCGGGCCTTGCGGGCGTGGTCGGCCTGGCCGGCGGGCCGGTAGAACGCCACCGCCAAGACGGTGAACAGGATCAAGGCGTAGACGGCGTCCCGCCTCAGCGCCACCGCCACCACCGCCAAGAGCCCCACCCACCACCAAAGCCGCCGCCGGCCGGGTTGTTTGAGGGCGTCCACCAGGCAGGTCGCC
>JAIROU010000231.1 GCA_031257375.1 Bifidobacteriaceae bacterium | reverse complement strand
GCTCGCGGACCTGGGCCAAATGCCAGATCTTCGACCCGTCGCCGATCTGCGCGCGCCCGTCCACGTCCGCGCTGGGCGCGGCGAAATATCCCACTTCCGATTTCCCCCCTGGTTGGTTGTTCGGCCGCGCACCACACTATCCCAGGCCGGCCGCCCAGACCGTCAGCCCTGGTCCCAGGGGCTACCTCTCGGCCTGCCGGCGCCGGCCAGGGGCGGCGGCGGGCCGACGGCGGCGGCCAGGGGCGGCGGGGCGGCTCAGGCCGCCTGGAACCCGACCGGGAAGCGCCGCGCGCGGTCGGTTTCGAAGGACTCGAAGTCTTCCGGCGTCAAGGTAAGGGCCCGCTTGGGGGTGAGTTCGCCGGGAGCGAGTCTGACCAAGCGGCCGGCTTGGCGGCGCTCGGCGCGTTCCACCAGGTTGCGGGCGTAGCGGCCGTTGCCGAAATCAGGCGTCCGGATGGCGGCGGCGAAGATGGGCCTCAGCTTGTCGCGGACCCCGCCGGCCAGTTCGCGGCCCTTCTGCCGGGCGATTAGCTCGGTGATGTCCAAGAGCTCTTCGACGTTGTAGTCGGGGAACCTGACGTGGAACGCGACACGGGAACGCAGGCCGGGGTTGCGGGCCAAGAACTCGTCCATTTTGTCGGGGTACCCGGCCAGGATCACGATCAGCTCGCCCCGGCGGTTTTCCATCTCCTGGACTATGGTGTTGATCGCCTCGTCGCCGAACAGGCCAGCCTTCTCATCCACCAGCGAGTAGGCCTCGTCAATGAACAGGACCGAGCCTTGGGCCTCGCGGAACTTGCCGATGACGGTTGGGGCGGTCCAGCCCACGAATCGGCCGACCAGGTCGGCGCGGCCGCATTCGACCAGGTTGCCCTTGGACAACAGGCCGTTGTCTTTCGCGATTTGGGCGAACAGCCTGGCGACGGCGGTTTTCGCGGTGCCGGGGTGGCCGGTGAAGACCATGTGCCCGGACAAGGCCTCGGCCTTGAGGCCGGCCGTGCGCAGCAGGTGTTGGGCCTGATAGAAGTCCAGCGCTTGAGCGACGACAGTTTTCGCCTCGGTCAGACCAATCATCGCGTTGAGCTCTTTGAGGGCGGCGCCGCGGGCCTGGCGGGAAGCCGCGCCAGAGCTCCGGGCGAACTCGCGGTACTGGGGGTAGACGGTGTCAACGAGCCGGTCCTGGAACCATTCGCCCAGGGTGTTGTCGAGGTCGGAGCCGAGCAGCCCGGTCTGGTCGTCCTTGACCGCGCGCACCAGTCTCCGGTCTGGTTTGAGGCCCAACGCCCTGGCTGAGGCGCGCAGGTACTTGCGTGCGGCGGCGCCGAAGACGACTTCTTCCTTGATCGTGACCAGCGGCGTGGTGCCCAATTCCTCCTCCAGGGTTTGCCGCGCCGCCTCACTGCCGGCCGGCAGGATGAACAGGGTCAGCACCTCCCGGCGGAACTCCAGGGCGGTCTCGCAAATCTGGGCCAAGGCGTGGAGTTCGGCCGAGGCGAACGGTCCTTGGTCCCCGGATTGGCGCCGCAGGTTGACGACCACCGTCCCGCCGACACAGCCTCGATAGAGTCCGTGGGCCATGCCTCCGCGCAGGCAGGTGTCCTCGTTGATGCCCAACTGGACCCAGCGGCGGTGGCGAAGCCGCCCGTTGTCCCACAAGGCCTCCAACAGCACGTCCCGCGTCCGCGCGGCGTAGCTGGGCGAGGCCGATTCCAGAACGTAGTGCACGGGCTGTCCGCTGGCCGGGGCTTGCCGGCCGCCCTGGCGGATCCGCTCTAGCTCGGCCGTCAACGACTGGCTCAGGGCCGAGCGGCAGGCGAGCTCGGGCCTTTCTTGGCGGCCGCGCCCCCCTCGGATGAGGCCGTCTTCCAGCAACGGCGATCCAATGCCGCGGAAGTGCAGCGCGCCGTTGCCCAGCGTTCGGCACAACTCCAGCAGGCCGTGCCGGTCAAGGACGGCGGCCTCCCGGCGGTCGAACCGTCCCACCAGGTCCGCGAATTGGCCCGCCGAGACCTCGATCAGGTCCGCCCGCGCCTCACTCCCGGGGCAGCGTTCGCCCAAGAACCGCAGCAGCGACTCGCGCACGGCTTCCGCGTCGCTGGCCTCCTCCACGATCGCGCAGACCTCGGCCACGTCAGACCCGCCGGTGTTGCCCTTGGCCAGAAACAGCGAGTGGTCCTCCGCGACCATCGCCGGGGTCCTGAGCCAGCTTTGCACCAGATTGCCCACCGACGGCCGGTCTCGCCCGGAGTCTTGGGCCGGCGCCGGCCCCACCGACACGTTGAATTGGAACAGGTGCACTGCTAACCCACCTCCGGGCACTGCCGGCCTTGGGCTTTGGCCGCCGCCGCGTCGGGCGCAGCCCGGCCGCCCAAGACCGCCAGCGCCACCTCGCCGGCCCGGTCCGGGCCGGGCTTCCCAGCTTCTCCGCTCACGTCTGCCTCCTGCCCTCGGAAATGGAAGGCCACCAGCATGACACCCCTGATGGGGAGATTTCTCCGCACGCTCGGGGGAGCTCTCACCCCGGCGGGCTCTGCGGCATCGTCGGCCTGTTCGGCCCACCAGGCGCTCCCGCTCAACTCTGCTGGACGGCATCGGCGGCTGTCGCCGGGGCGGAACTGGCGGCCGGGGACTGGGCGCCCTGCTGCTTGGCCCTGGCTATTGCCTGGCGGATGGCCTTCAGCCCGAAGTTGGCGTGGTGGCCTTTTCTGCGTCAGGGAATTCGCGCGCAAACTGGATCGTTCGGCGCAGGTTGCGGGCGCTGCGGCTGTTGCCGAACCGATCGGTGAGCCCCCGGGCGGTCCCACACCCGGCGCGGCCACGGCCGGACCACCACCCGCGCCATACCGGGCTGATTCACCTTGTCCGGACGTAGGTGATCTCGAACTCTTTGACTTGGCGGTAGCGCTGTTGGCGGAGGCGCAGGTCTAGCCAGCTTGTGTCGAAGGGCTGGAAGACATCCAGGCCTCGGCCCAAGATGATGAGCCAACCCGTGTCGGCTTGGATCGAGCGGTCGTGCAAGGTTTCGCTGAACTCGTAGTCGAAGTCGATCCCGGCGATCAGGGCGCCAGTCCGGACGGTCTCCAGGGCGTCGAGTTGCTTGCGGGCCAGTTCAGCGGTCTCATCAGGCCTGGTCACCAGGTGGACCCTGACCTCGGTGGCGGTGTCGGTGGCCTTGGCGACAGTCTCGATCAGTTCCATCAGGTTGCGGGTCTGGTGCGGCATCCTTATGAATGGGTCCTTGAGCGTGATCTCGGTCGCGCCCTTGAGGTAGGGACCGAAGAAGAGGTCGTAGCTGAAGCCGCGCCTGCCCTCCTGCAGACTGACGTGCTGCTCCTTCAACTCCGGCTTGGCCGTCGCCGGAGTCGCCTCCGGTGTCGCCCCCATTCGGGCGGCGCTCGGCGCTGGATTTACTGGAGCGGCCGGCGCGGTGGCAGGAGCAACCAGCACGGGCGGCAGGCCGCCGGTCTCATCCGACACCGTGGACCAGACGCCATCCGGCGCCACGCCCCCCAGTTCGCTCCCGTTGGCGTCACGGTGGTACAGCTCCGGGTACTCGATCTCTTCCAGGGTGCTGATAGAGCGCCACTCCCGGTCGGCGCCCTGGTACCCAAACCTCACCGGCGTCATCGTCGTGTCGATGCGGACAAGCTGGTCTTTGACACGCTTGCGGCCTTCGATGGCCGCCCGCAGCAGGGCCTCGACCTCGGCGGGGCTGGCCTCGCCGGTGGGATGCACCAGCTTCATTAGACCGGAGAACGTCTTGTGGATGCCGTCGCGGTCGCGCGTGGAGATCGAGTCAGACAGGGCGAACGAGCTTTGGTAGCGGTCGGAGTAGTCGATGTCGCGCATCGACTTCAGCACCTCGGCCAGGTAGTCCACGACGAACCCGTAACCGTCCGAGAACATTTCGCCGCGAATCTGCTCGAACTCCCAGCCGGGGATATAGAAGTGAATCCGGTCGAGGAAGGCCGGGTCGTGGTATTGCTCGGGAAGCTCGTCGAACAGGTCGGAGTTTTTCAGCATGAACGGCACCGTGTGGGCGGTGTTGCCGATGAACGCCATCGACGCCTCCGCGCCCAGGGTCTCAACACCGCGCGAGAACGACTTGTTCGCCATGTAGTTCTTCATGATGTCCACCAGACCCCGGTCGGCCCGCTTCTTCTTGCCCGCGAACTCGTCGAACGCCACACAGTCCCAATAGCCAACCAGGCCGATCCGACCGGTCGAGTTGTTGACGAACAGCTTCGCCACCGTCACCTCTCCTCCGGAGATCAGCATCCCATGGGGTGAGAACTCGGAGTAGATGTGGGACTTGCCGGTGCCCTTCGGGCCAAGCTCGACCAGGTTGTAGTTGCGTTCCACGAACGGGATCAACCGGACAAGGTGCATCAGCTTCGCGCGGGC
>JAIROU010000228.1 GCA_031257375.1 Bifidobacteriaceae bacterium | reverse complement strand
CCCGCCGGCGGGCGGCGTCCTGTTGGACCCGAACGTCATCAGCGCGATCCGCCGCGCGGACCGCGACCCGGCCGCTGTGCTGATAGTCGCCACGGCCCTGGGCCACCCGATGGTGCTGGCAACACGCAACACCCGCGACTTCGCCGACATCCCAGGCCTGGCCCTCGACGACCCCTGGAGCTAGCAGGCGGCTGAGCGGCTCGCCGCCAGAACCCGGCCCGGCCCTGCTCTCGCCGTGGAACAGCCTTGCTGGTGCTGGTGACCACCGACGAGCGACGGTCCCCAAGCCCGGGCGACTTGCGGTCTGCCTTGGATGGGAAGGCCGAACTTGATGTCGATGGCGATCCAGTGCCGGAACGACAGGCCCAACTCTGTCATGTAGGCGCCGTTCAGCGTGTTCCAGCGGGGGATGTTGTAGAGGAAGAAGGCTCCTCCCGGCGAGAGCAGCCGCGCACCCCGCCTGATCCACTCGCGCGACCAGCGCACGTATTCTTCTTCCGCCATCGCGTCACTGAAATGCGGGCCGTAAAGCTTGCCCAGGTTGAACGGCGGGTCCGCGAAGACGAGGTCCACGGACCCGGTGTCCATCTGCGCCATGACATCAAGGCAGTCACCTTGGTATAGCTTGCCAAGCGGGGTCCGGTGGACAAGCTGAGCGACGCCGACAGGTTCGGGCACTGCTGCCATTGACATGTGGCTCACCCCAGTCTTGGTTCTTGGCCGCCGAGCACGGCTCTCGGTCAGAGACGAATCCGCCATACGCGCGCACTGACATCAACAGATTGGCCGGTCGGCGCGCCGCGGTAGACGCTCGGTTCCCGCGCGACCACCACCAGTGCCCGCCGCACCTCGACCGCCAGGCTCGACGCCCGATCAGACCCGTGGGCAGGGTCGGCGCAGGGTGTTGAGCGTGATCGGCGCGGCACTGGCGAGCCTCGCGGCGGTCTTGTCCCTGGCCTTCCCGGTGCCTCGCGGGCCGCCCGGGGGCAGGCCGCGGCCGCACGGCTGGCGGCTACCGTCGCGAATCGGGGGCTGGTCGGATCAGTTCGGTTCCCTCGCAGGCCAGCCAGGCGGCATCGGCGGTCAACGCTGGCCAGCCCAAACGTGAGGCGAGCGCCAAACAGAGCCTGTCCCCGAGCGAGAGTTGGGGATGGTCGCGCCAAAGCAGCGCCGCCGCTTCGGCGTCGGCGGCGGTGACGGGCTCGATTGTCAGCCGGGGCGCCAGGAGTCCCTTGGCCAGCGCCCAATCCTGCCCCTTTTGATGGACCTTCTGGGCCAGTTCGGACCAGTTGGCCGCCGAACACGCGGCCGGGCCGCCTCGCAAGTGGAGCCGCACGGCGGCCGCGCCGGGCTCGTCGAAGACGTAGGCCAGCAGGGCGGAGGCGTCGAAGACGCGACCGCCGGAAGCGTTCGTTCCGGTCACGCCCGGTCCAGTTCAGCCTGGCGGCGCCTGTCCGCGACGAGTTCGTCCACGACCGACGATTCCCGGCGGAACCGGCTCTGGACGATCCGCTCAAGCTCGTCCTCGGTGGCGATCAGCACGCCCTCGGCCGTGTTGAGGACCATCAACTCGGCGCCGTCGGCCCAGCCCCGGCGCTGGCGCAGCGCCCGGGGGAGAACCACGCGGCCCTGGCCGCGGACCTTGACCCGGAAACAGGTGCCAAATGACTCGTCCAAAGTGGCATTCACGGGATCAAGATTACCACTTCAGAATCTAAGGCGGGCCGCTCAAACAGTCAGCGGCCACTCGGCCGCCGCGGCATTTTAGTACTTTCGGCGGCGCACTACTGCGGATTACATGGTACTGTGGGATCGATAGAACTAGCAAGGGGGTCGCATGGACACCAGTCAGCTCATCAAAGGCGTGCTGGACCTGGCCGTGCTGGCGATGGTCAGGCGCCAGGACGGGTACGGCTACGAAGTGGTCCGGCGCCTGCGCGGCGCCGGGCTGGCGCAGGTCGCGGAGGCCTCGGTCTACGGCACGCTGCGGCGGCTGTACCAGGCGGGCTCGTTGACGAGCTACGTGGTCGCCTCTGACGAGGGGCCGCACCGCCGCTACTACGGGCTGACGCCGAAAGGCCGCCAGGCCGCCCAGGCGCAGACCAGCGCCTGGCGCGCGTTCGCTCAAACCATGGAGGGCATTTTGACCGAGACGGAGGGCGCCAAATGAACACTTCGACCGTCCCGCCCGGCGTGCGGGCCTACGCCCAAGCAGTCCGGGTGGCGCTGACGGGGCTGCGGCCGGACCAGGTCCAGGATCTGACGGACAGCCTCGAGCTAGACCTGATGGACGCCTTGACGGACGCCTCGGCCGACACCCCGACGGACGTCCTGCCAACCGTCTCGACGGCCGCCGATGCCGCCAGCTCGCCCCACGCTCCAGGTTTGGCCCAGGCCGGTCCCGATGCCGCCAGCTCGCCCCGCGCTCCAGGCTCGGCCCCGGCGGTTCCCCAGTCGGGCGGCGAGCTATCCCTCGAGGCCGTGGCCGAACGGTTCGGCGCCCCGCGGGAATACGCCGACGAGATGCGGGCGGCGGCCGATCTGCCGCCGCGGGCCGACCTGACCGGCGCCCTGGACGGCGCGACCCTCTCCGACGCGGACGGCCTGGCGCCGGCGGCCGCGCCAGTCCGGCCGAGCGTGGGGCTCAGGGAGTGGTGGCGCTTGAGCACCGCCCGCTGGCAAGACCGGTCCGGGTGGCGGGTGGCGACCTGGCTGGCGCGGGCGCTGCGGCCGGTCTGGTGGGTGGCGCGGGCGCTGGCCATAGTCGGGCTCTTCTACTCCTTGGTGGGCAGCCCGTTCCTGGCGGTGATCGCGTTCTGCGTGGTCACGGCCCTGTCGCTGGCCGCCGGGCGGATCGACTGGCGGGCCAAGCCGTTGTGGGCGCGGATCGGCCTGGCCGCGGTCAACACGGTGACCGCGCTGGTCGGCGGGTACTGGGTGCTGGGCGGCCTGATTTATGGCTATTGGGACAATTCTGGCGCGCAGGGAGCGGGCGGGAGTCACATCGACTTGGGGGCGAACCCGGCCGCTCCCTGGGGGCCGGGTGACCCAACTGACTACTGCCTGAGCGGCGGACTGTGCCTAGGACTCGAGCCCGTCACCAACATTTTCGCCTTCGACGCCGAAGGGAATCCATTGGAAGGCGTCCAACTGTTCGACGCTACCGGGCGTCCTTTGAACATCGATCCTGGGTTGGTGGGCGATGAGTTGCCGCCCGACTTGATCTGGTACTGGACCTACCATTCGCCAACCGGCGAGACCTACGTCGGAGTCCCCGCTGCGGCCGCCGGCGATCCGGACGACCAACTCTGGAACGTCTTCCCGCAGGCGGTGCACTCGTGGCAGCTCAACGAAGCGACTGGGATCTGGGAACAAGCCGACGCGGGCGAGCCGGCCCTGGTGCCGCCGTTCCCGGCCCGGCCAGCCCAAGTCGACCCATCGTCCCTGCCCGGAGCCAACACCCCGACCCGGATCCCAGCCCAAGCGACCTCGACCCCAACCCCGACCGAAGACAACCCCGAACCCGGGGCCACCCCTTCCGCCGACTAAACCAGTCGCGCCAGCGTTGCCAAGAGACGCTGGACAAGCAGATCAAGGCCCGCTGGAAAGACGTTCCCCTTGATCGGGTGACGCACGCAGAGGTTCAGAAGTGGCTGGCCTGACTCGGCCAGGGCCGCGCCGCTGGTACCGTCCGCAAGCACGCCGACATCATGCGACAGATCATGGCTCTGGCCGTCAAGGACGGTCGGCTTGCCCGCAACCCCGCCGATGGGCTCGGCTTGGCTCGCCGCATCGAGTTGCCGCGCCAAGGCGAATTCCCCGTCTGCGGGCCTCCTTGCGGGATAATTCGCCGGTGGGGGCGTGACTCTGAGCAAACACCGAGGTCGGCGTCCGCAGGGGCCGGCCGCAAGAAGGCTCAGCGGTGGCCGACACGCCGCCGGACATGACGAGGAGCGAGGACGACGAGTGACCCTGAACTACGCGAACTTCATTTGGTCGGTGGCCGACCTGCTGCGCGGCAGCTTCAAAGCCCACCAGTATGGCGACATCATCCTGCCCTTCACCGTGCTGCGCCGCCTGGACTGCGTGCTCGCTCCGACCAAAGACGCCGTGCTGGCGGCTGCGAAAACCGCCAAGGCCGACGGTCTGCCGGTCAGCCGTGGCCTGCTCAAAGCCCGGGCCGGCCACCAATTGTCGTTCTGGAACACGTCCCGCTTCGATTTGGCCAAGTTGACCGGTGACCCCGACAACCTGCGGGCGAACCTGACGAGCTACGTGAGCGGCTTCTCCAGCGACGCGAAGGACATCTTCACCAACTACAAGATGGATGAGCGCGTCGCCGAGTTGGAGACTGCCGATCTGTTGTTGTTGGTGGTCAAAGGCTTTGCCGGGGTCGACCTTTCTCCGAAGAAGGTGCCCAACGAGCACATGGGCCATATCTTCGAGGAACTCATCCGCAAGTTCGCCGAGGCCAGCAACGAGACCGCTGGCGAGCACTTCACCCCGCGCGATGTGATCGAGTTGATGGCGGAACTCGTCCTCAGTCCAGACGATGAGGCGTTGACCAAGCCCCATGTCGTGAGGTCAATCTACGACCCGGCCGCAGGCACCGGCGGCATGCTGTCGATCGCGGAAGACCACATCCTCAAGTTGAATCCGACCGCCCGCCTGACACTGGCCGGGCAGGAGATCAACCCACAGTCCTATGCCATCTGCAAGGCGGACTTGATCGTCAAGGGCCAGGCCGCTGACGCGATCATCCTCGGCGACACCCTTGTCGCCGACGGCTACCCGGACACGACTTTCAGCTACTGCCTGTCCAATCCGCCGTTCGGCGTTGACTGGAAGAAGCAGCGGGCGAAGGTCACCCAGGAGCACAGCCAACGGGGCTTCGCCGGTCGGTTCGGTCCTGGCCTGCCCGCTGTCCGCGACGGCGCCATGCTGTTCCTCCTCCACCTGATCTCAAAGATGAAGAAGCCAACCGGCAAGGACCCGTCCGGCGGCCGGGCGGCCATAGTCCTCAACGGCTCGCCGCTGTTCAACGGCGCCGCCGGATCGGGCGAGTCGAGAATCCGCAAGTGGGTTCTGGGCAGGGACTACTTGGACGCGATCATCGCCCTGCCGACGGACATGTTCTACAACACGGGCATAGCCACTTACATCTGGGTGCTGGACACGGCCAAGCCGCCCGAGCGCAAAGGCAAGGTCCAACTGATCGACGCGACCGCCCGGTTTGAGAAGATGCGCAAGTCCCTCGGCTCGAAGCGGAAACTCCTGGGCCAGGCGGACATCGATTGGATAGTCCGCGCTTACGGCGCTTTCGAGGACACCGAACAATCCAAGGTTCTGCCGAGAGAGGAGTTCTTCTACCGCGCTATCACGGTGGAGCGCCCTTTGGTGGACGATGCCGCTCGCCCGGTTCTGGATTCCAAGGGTCGCCGCCGCCCGGACCCCAAGTTGAGAGACACCGAGAATGTGCCCTGGGATGAGGACATAGACGCCTACTTCGAGCGCGAGGTCAAGCCGTTCCTGCCGGACGCCTGGATCGACAAGACGAAAACCAAGGAAGGCTGCGAGATCCCGTTCACCAGGCAGTTCTACGTTTACACGCCACCCCGGCCCTTGGAGGAAATCGACCGCGACCTCGACGAGGTGCTAGGCCGCATCCGTCAACGCCTAGAGCAGGTCCGCCAATGAGCGGCTGGACCGAGACCCCGTTGCGCGCTCTCGCGACGCTGAACGACGAGACTCTGCCTGAGTCGTTCGACCCAGGGGCTGAGATCAGCTATGTCGAGATCGGCGGCGTGGCGGAGGCAACGGGTCTTGCCTGGAATGAGCCCGTTGCGTTCGGTGCTGCCCCAAGCCGGGCTCGCCGAGTGATCCGGGATGGCGATGTCATCGTTTCTACAGTCCGCACCTACTTGCGGGCTGTCGCAGGCGTCGAGAGACCGCCGTCGAACGCTGTGGCTTCCACGGGTTTCGCGGTCCTTCGCCCGAGGCGGGTGCGGCCAGGTTTCCTGCGCTATGCGCTGCTCAGCGACTCGTTCTTGCGCGAAGTCATCGCCAGGTCAGTGGGAGTCAGCTACCCGGCCATCAACGCCTCCGAACTCATGTCGATGAGAGTGCCAGTGCCCAGCGCGGGGACACAACACCGAGTGATTGAGTACCTGGACCGGGAGACCGCAGAGATTGACGCCTTCATCGCTGACCAGGAGCGCCTCATCGAACTCCTGACCGAGCGCCGCTCAGCGTCATTGGCGGCCCTGGTTTCATCCCCTTCCTCTGATAGGCGGGCGGTCAGGCTGGGCTGGGTGGCTCAGATCGGCAATGGCTCCACGCCTTCGCGCGATAACGATGCGTATTGGTCAGATGACGGCTTCCCGTGGCTAAACAGCTCCGTGGTGAACCAAGACTCAATCATGAGCACCGACCAGTTCGTGACAACGCTGGCGCTGCAGCAATGCCACCTGCCGGTGGTGCCGCCGGGTTCTGTCTTGGTGGGTATCACTGGCGAGGGCAGGACCAGGGGCATGGCCACACTTCTCAACATGACGGCGACCATCAGCCAGCACCTGGCCTTCATCACCCCAAATGCTGACCTGCTGCTGCCTGACTATCTATTGGCGGTGCTGGGCGCCTCGTATCGGGAACTGCGTCGGATTAGCGAAGGGGCGGGAAGCACGAAGGGCGCGCTCACCTGCGGTGACATCAAGAGCCACAGGATCCGTGTGCCCCCCTTGTCTGAGCAGAGAGGTATTGCACAGGCCGCAAAGAGCCTTGAAGCATGGACGGGTGGAGCGGTCGCCGACGCGCGGCGGGCCGTTGAGTTGTTGCGGGAGCGGCGGGTGGCGCTGATCTCCGCGGCGGTGACGGGGCAGATCGACGTGACCGGGCGGCATCGTGCATCGGTTGCGGTGTCAGACCCTCCTGCCAGGATGGTGCCATGACCAGAGAGAACGGCGAGTTGATCGTCTACCGGCGGGACGGCGTGGTGCGGGCGCAGTTGCGGACGGGCGGCGGGACGGTGTGGCTGTCGCAACGTGGGATAGCCGATCTGTACGCGACATCAGTCCCCAACATCAAGCAGATCATCGCGCGCGTCTTGGCCGACGGGGAGGTATCCGAGGCAACTATTAACTCTGAGTTAATAGTTCGACAGGAGGGGCGCCGCCAGGTCAGGCGCGAGGTCAAGGTGTTCAACCTCGACATGATCTTGGCGGTTGGCTACCGGGTGACCACCCGCCAGGCGGTGCTGTTTCGGCAGTGGGCCACCACGGTGTTGAAGGAGTACCTG
>JAIROU010000224.1 GCA_031257375.1 Bifidobacteriaceae bacterium | reverse complement strand
TCGGGCGGCAGTTCGGCCGGTTCCTGGGGCGGCGGCGGCGGTTGGAGGACCTGCGGGTTGGGCTTCTCGTTGGCCTTCGGCTGCTGCTCGGTCAAGACCTGGTTCTCCGGCGGGCTCGGATCGACCGCCACCCAGCCCAGGGTCTCGAACTTGAACTCGACCCAGGCGTGCACGTCCTTGCCGGTGACGGTCCAGGTGTCGCCCTCGACCTGGGAGTCCTCGGCCGGGGCGAAGCCCATCACCACCCGCGCGGGCAGGCCGAGCTGGCGGCTCATCAGGGCCATGGCGACGGCGTACTGCTCGTCGTCGCCGACCATTTGGGCGGCGTTCAGGAAGGCCTGGATGCGGGCGGCGCCGTGGCCGGGGGCGGAGGGCGCGGCGCCGTCCACCCCGTGCGAGAAGAACGCCCTGGTCGGGTCCTTCAGCGCGCCCGCCAGGGCGACGATCCGCTCGGCCGGGTCGGCCGAGTCCCCGGCCAGTTTGCTTCCGGCCGCCGCCACCACTTCTGGCACATTGGTCACCGGGGCCAGGCTGGCCGGCGCCAGGTTGTAGTTGGCCAGGTCGTTCAACTCGACCGGGTCCTCGATCAGGGCGCTGATGGTGTAGCGGTCGCCCTCGGCCAGCCCGAGCGGGTCGATGGCGCCGCCGGTCGAGGGGTTGAAGTAAAGCTCTTCTTGGAGCTCTTGGGACCGGCCGCCGGCGAAGCGCAGTTCGCCGACCTGCCCGGCCGTGGGCACCCAGACGCCTTGGTACCCCCCGACCGCGACCTCGACCTGGGCCGACTCGGCGGGGCGGCCGGCCGCGCCGCCGCCGCCTTCCCCGGCCCCCTCCTCGGCCCCCTCGCCAGCGCCCCGGCCGGCGCCGATGCCCGGACCGACGCGCTGGTAGAGGCCGGTGTCAGTGCCGGCCAAGCTGGCGACATCGTAAACCAGGCCGTCGTAGGCGTCCATGACGGCCAGGCGCAGGCGGGCGCCCGACGGCAGCCCCGTCACCTCGAACAGCTCGACGTCCTTCTTGACTCCCACGTACTGCCGGAAGCTGGCCAGCGGGCTGGCGTAATTACGCAGGTCAAGGGGCGGAATGACGTGCTCTCGGAGGACTTCGCGGGTGAGGCCCCCGGTGGCCGGGGGTCCGGCCAGCGCCACCACCGCGACAGCCGCCGCCACCACGATCACGATGCCGCGCCAGCGCGCCAGGCGCACGGCCGCCGGTTCGCCGCCCGCGCCCGGGCCGCCGGACGTCCAGCCGTCCCCGGCCCCAGCCGCCCGACCGGCCGCCAGACCGGCCGCCCGATCAGCCCGGCCGCCCCGCTCGGACCGACCGGCGCGACCGGACCGGCCGCCCCGACCGGTCCCGGCCGCCGGCCCTGAACCGGCCGCCAGACCGGATTCGGCCTCGGCCGTCCGCGACCGCCAAGACAGCCAAATCAGCGCCGCGACCACCGCCAACGCCGCCTGCCAACGCGGCCAAGCCGGTTCGGACACGCCCAGGGCCACAACTGCGGCGGCGGCCGCCGCGACCGGGACCAAGGCCCAGGCCGGGCGGCGCCAGCGCCAAGCCATCGAGGCCGCCAAGACCGCCCCGACCAGCCCGACGATGAAGGGCGCCAGCGCCAACTCCGGGAAGGGCGAGACCGGCGTGGTGGCGGTGATGAAGTCGCGCCAGACTCCGACCGCGCCGCTGAACAGCAGTTTCAGCGACCTGGCGGAGGGGATCAAACCCACTCCCTCGAGTCCGCGCAGCCCCAGGGGACCCCCGCCCAGGGCGAAGACCAGCACAGTGGCGGCGGCCACGGTCAAAGGCCCAAGCCGCAGCCAGGCCGCCGCGAACGCCACCACCAGCCCCAGCGCCACTCCCCCGGCGGCGGCGGGCGCGAAGCCGAAGCCCTCGTAGACCGGCTCGAAACCGGCCAGGGCGCAGCCGAGCAGGATCAAAACCGCCGCCAAGTCGCCCAGGGCGGGCAGGGTCAGGACGCGGGGGCGGGTCTTCATACGGTCCGCATCCCCTTCGGCAGGTCGGCCAGGGCGCCGAGCTCGAGCATCACCGCGCCGCCCAGCATCCGGCGTTTCAACTCGGCCCCGGGCAGGCACCGCACCACCACCACGGTCACATCGACCGGGAAGCGGGCGGCCGCGCGGCGCCAGGCGTGCGGGTCCGGCGCCGACCCGGCCAGCAGCACCGCCACCGAGGCGTCCGGCACCTGGGCGGCCGCGTTGACCGCCACGGCTTGAATCTGGGCCTGGCCGCGGACGGGCTCGACCCGCGAGCAATCGTCCAGCAGGCGCATCCCGGTCTCGGTCATCAGGTTGCCGCTCGAGGTCACCACGGTCAGGTCCTTGCCCTCGGTGATGGCTTGGATGCCGAGGGAGGCGGCCACCGCGATGGCCAGTTCCAGCTGGTCCTCGTCGGCGTAGTCCTCAAGGTCGGTCGACAGCGCCAGGGCCAGGTGCGAGCGGCGGGTCTCCTCGAACTGGCGGACCATGAACTTGCCGATCCGGGCCGACGTTTTCCAGTGGATGTGCCGGCGGTCGTCGCCGGGCACATATTCCCTGAGCGCGTGGAAAGCGACGTCCGAACTGGACAGGTCGTCGGTCGGCTTGCCCTCCAGGTCGCGCAAGAACCCGGCCGAGGACCCTTGCAGGGAGACGGTGTGGGGGTGGACGAACAACTCATATGAGCCGCTCCAGGAGACCTCGCGCCTGAGCAGCCCGAGCCCGTCGCCGCGCCACGACCGGACCGGTCCCACGCTCACCACCGCCCGCCGCGAGGTCGGGATTTGGAAGGTCTCGTCGTGCCGGCGCCCAGCCGCCAGCCGGGGGATGCGGAAACTGGCCGAGCCCCGCCCCACCACCAGCGCCGCCAGGGACGGCAGCAGCGCCCGCCCGGTCGGGTTCTCGACCACGATCTGGCCCAGCGCCTCCTCCCCGACCTTGACCCGCAGCCGGGCCAGGTCGAGGGTGACGCGATAGCTGTTGCGCCCCAGCACGAAGGCCGCCGCCACGACCAGCGCCGCGCCCAGGCCCAGCGCCGCCATCACGAACTCGGACCATTCCCAGGTCAGGCCTGTCCCGAGGGTCGCCAGGGCCGCCACCAGCGTCCCCCAGCCGAGCGGCCGGATCAGGGCGGTCACCGGGGAGATCATTTGCCCGATGCCGCCAAGGCCGCTTTGGAGCTTCCGGCCGGCGGTTTTGAGCCAGCGGGCGACGGGTCCCGACGAGCTTCCTGGCTGGGACGGCAGGCCGGAACGCCCTTGGCGCCGTGGCCGCCGCCCTGGCGGGACGCTGCCTTGCGGCCCACTCCCCTGTGGGCCGCTCCCCTGTGGGCCGCCGCCTTGTGGCCCGCTGCCGGGGGGCCAGCCGCCGGGCGGCACACCGCCGGGCGGGCCGCTGCCGGGGGGCCAGCCTCCGGGCGGCGCGCTGCCAGGCGGACCGCTGCCGGTTGGACCGCTGCCAGGCGCCGGCCAAGAACGCGGTAGGACTATGGTCATGACACCAGCACGCGGTCTTGCGGCGGGGCGACTTCTTTGAGCAGGCGGGTGACCACGCCAGCCGGGGTGGCCCCGGCGAACTCGGCCTCCGGGTCCATCACCAGGCGGTGGCTCCAGACCGGCAGGGCCAGGTCCTTGACGTCATCGGGGATGACGAAGTTGCGGCCCTGGGCGGCGGCCCAGATCTTGACCAGCCGGGTCATGGCCAGGGCGCCGCGGACCGACACGCCGATCCTGGTCTCGGGGGCGATCCGGGTCTCCTCGCAAAGCCGCGAGATGTAATCGAGGATCGCCACATCGACCCCGTTGGTGGCCCCCAGATCGGCCATGTCCGCGACCGCGCTGGTGGTGATGACGGCTGTGAGGTCGGCCGCCCGGTCGCGGCGGGCGCCCCGCAAGATGTCCACGGTCGCTTGGCGGTCGGGGTAGCCGATCGAGGCTTTCATCAAGAAGCGGTCGAGTTGGGCCTCCGGCAGGCGGTAGGTCCCGGCCTGTTCAATCGGGTTCTGGGTGGCTATCACCATGAACGGCCGCTCGGTCTCATGGGTCACGCCGTCAACCGTCACCCGGCCCTCCTCCATGACCTCGAGCAGGGCCGATTGGGTCTTGGGGCTGGCCCGGTTGATCTCGTCGGCCAGGACGATCGAGGCGAAGATCGGCCCCGGCCGGAACTCGAACTCCCGCACCCGCTGGTCGTAGATCACCACCCCGGTCACATCTGAGGGCAGCAGGTCCGGGGTGAACTGGATGCGCGAGTCGGTCCCGGCCACAGTCGCGGCGATGGACCTGGCCAGGGCGGTCTTGCCGGTGCCGGGCGCGTCCTCCAAGAGCAGGTGGCCCTCGGCCAGCATGCAGGCGATGGCCAGCCGGATGACCCGATGCTTGCCCAAGATGGCCTGGCCGACATTGGCCTCCAACTGCTGGAAGGCCTGCGAGAACCAATTCGCCTGGTCGGGGGTCATTGCCATTTGCTTATCCATTCCTTGGTGTGTCCATGCTTGTTACCAACCCCATGACCTGACGCCGCCACAGGTGATGAATTCCCCGTCGTAGCCCGAATACACATGAGCATATTTCGACGCATCGTAGAACCGATCTGGTCCCCAGTGTCCATTCCCGTCGACCGTGACAGTCATGTGGTACGGCCCCCGGCCCGCGGTAACGTCCCAGGTGCAGGTGACTTGCGAATTGGGCGCGAAGCGCCACATTTCGACCACAAGGAAGCGCATGGTCCCTGAGTAAACGGCGCCTCTGCTCAACTGCACACTTGGGCCACCCCAGGTTGAGGCGCTGGTGCTGGCTTCGGCGCTGATCTGGCCCTGGGAGTCAACAGCTCGGGCTTTGATGGAGTGGGTTTGGTCGCGTCCGTTGCCGGCGGTGACCGATCCGTTGCCGGTCTTGTCCTGCCAGGCGCCCCCGTCCACGCTGATCTGGACTTTGGTCACTGGGCGACCGTTGGCGGACGGGAAGGACCAGGACAGGCTGACCGTGTCGACGCCGCCGCTCGCGCTGACGCCGGGCTTGTTCGGTCTCCCGTATGGGCAAAGCCCGGAGAGTTGCGTGCTCGGTCCTTCAAGGCTGATCCCCTGCACGTTCGAAACTGACCAGACGGTGACGGTGTAGCAACCGGCGGTGTTGGACAGCCCGGTTAAGGCGGTGCCAGTAGAGGCCGACAGGGTACCCGTGCGCCCGTCGCTAAGTCGGTAGTGGTAGGTGATCTCGTCGGTCTTGGCCCCGTTGCCGGCCGCCGTCCCAATACTGATGGTCACTTGGCCGTCGCCTTCGGCGGTCTTGGTCAGGTTGGCCACCTGGCCGGGCGCGATGACCGGACGTATCGGGCTGGACGCGGCCGACCAGGCGCCGTCGCCGGCCTTGTTGGACGCCCGGACCCGGAAGGTGTAGTCCTCGGTCGAGGTGGCGAAAGTCTTGATCGCGTGGGTCCCGGCCGGTCCCTCGCTCGGGGCGATCGTCTCGACCACCGCGCCGCCGCGCGAGACCTCCACGTCATAACGCCTGATGGCGTCGCCGTTCGCGGCCGGGGGCGTCCAACTGATCCTGAACTGGGCTTGGCCGGCGACCGGTTGGAGGCGCTCGACGGTGGGGGCGGCTGGGGCGGCGGGTTTGCCGGCCGGGATTTCCGAGTTGGATTCCGGCCCCCACAGGAGTTCGTCGGCGCATTGGTTGGCGCTTTCGACGACGGC
>JAIROU010000205.1 GCA_031257375.1 Bifidobacteriaceae bacterium | reverse complement strand
CCCCGCGCGGGCATTCGAACGCGCCCGCCCGGCCGGCCCCGAGGCCGCGCCCGCGGTGGACCGGGCCGGTCGCGGCAGTGGTCGCGGCGACGGTCGGCCTGGGCGGCATGGCCGCCGCCGAGTGGGTCAGCTCGGACAACGCCGAGGCGGTGTCCTACCAGAACGGCTGGGACGGCGTCTTCCGGAAGGACCAACTGTGGCTGGCGCCCGGCGACCGCACCCACCATCAGATGATCGAGAATCCGGGCCAAGCGCCGGCGGCCAATTTCCATGACGCCTGGAAGGTGGCCATGTCGACCACTGGCACAGCCAACGGCGACGCCTGCTCCTGGGTGCAGTGGAACGTGGCGGTCGGCCCGCTGATGGCCCGGCGCGGCCACGACGACTTGATCGGGTTGTTCACGTCCTACGAGAACAGCGCCGGGCGGATCATTTACCAGGGCAACTGTTATTCGACGGGCGGCCTGCCGCCCTCCGGCGCGGCCTTCTCGACCCATTGGGGCGGCGAGGTCAACCAGAAGAACGGGCTCTACTACGCCGTCCGCGACGCCTGGCCGGACTTCAGCCCGAGCGGCTCCGACCCTGGCATCTCCATTGTCGGCGTGGACGTGGCGGCGGGCCAGAACCCCGACCCGAACTCCTGGGCCGCGTCCAAGCCGACCTTCGCCTGGACCGAGTACGCCCATTCGCCCAGCACCGTCCCGCCGGCCGGGGCGTCGTTGTCCGATGTCGCCAAGGCCAAGGGTTGGGGTTCGCAGTCCGGCTCCTGGCGGCTGACCTCCGACATGGCGATCGACGCCAACGGGAACGCCTATTTCATGGCCCGCAGCCCCAGCGACGGCCACTGGGTGCTGCTGCGGATCAACGTCCCGCACGATGCCAACGGAATGCCGCTGTCGACCGGTTGGACTTACAACGTCGCCAAGACGTTCGAGGACACCGGCTCCACCTCGACCATGTGGGGGATGGCCTTCATGGACGGCCTGGTCTACACCGCCAGCGAGTCCGACCGCTTCCGGCGCTGGAACCCGCTCGCCGGCACCAGCGAGGACCTCGGCAGTTACACCGACCCGGTCGACCTGGGGTCGGCCCAGATGGCGCCGGTGGTCAGCGGCAAGGTTTATCACGATGCCGCTGGCGACGGTTCGGTGGCGGGCGACCAGGGCGTGTCAGGGGCCACGCTCGAAGTCTTCCGCGCCGACTCGAACGGCGCCCTGGTCCTGGAGGGCAACGTCACCACCGACACCGACGGCTCCTATTCGGCTCTGCTGCCGTCCGCCAGCTCGACCTTCTACCTGCGCCTGAAGCAGCCGACCGTCGGCGGCGCCAACGCCCGGCAGACCTACGCCAGCGCCGGCGCCTTCGTCGAGCGCGGCCAGGCCAACACCCTGACCGCCTACTGCGCCACCGACCAGGGCGACTACCAGCCGCTCAGCCAGTCCGGCGCCTGCGGCGGCGCGCGGCGCGACGGGATCGACCCAACCGCCGTGACCAACCCGCTGGCCGCCGCCGGCGGCGCCGCGATCCTCAGCCGGATCGACATGACCACCGACCTGGCCGTGGTGACGGCCGACTTCGGCGTCACCACCGCCGGATCCTGGGGCGACGCCCCGGACGCCTACCGGACCTCGAACTCCGCCCTCGGCCCCTACGCCAACCCGCAGCGGCTCGGCCAGGGCTACCTCTACCTGGGCGCCGCCGCCGCCGTCACGGCCGATGGCGACCCCAGTCCGGCGGCCGATTCCCACGCCAGCGACGACGGCTTGGAGATCGCCCCGATCCAGTCCGGCCAGGCCGCCGCCGACCGCCAGTGGGCGCCCGCCCAAGGCCAGTTGATGGTGGCCGGGAAGCAATACGCCTTCCGGGCGAAAGCCGGGGGCGACCCGGCGGCCGTGGCCGCCGCCCGCGTCCGCGCCTGGATCTCCACCCTGACCTCGGCCGGCGCCACCGCCACGACCTTCGGCCAGACTCTCCTGGGCGACGGCGCCACCTGCTCGGACACCCCCGACCAGCAAGGTTACGTGTACTGCGACTACACCGCCCCGACCTCCCTGCCCACGGGCGGCATCGCCCACCTGTACGCCCGCGCCCGCGTCGGCGCCGAAACCCAGATGACCGCCACCTCGCGCGGCACGGCCAACCCGGCCACCAGCCCCTGGCAGCCGGTCGGCGAGGTCGAGGACTACCAGTTGGGCGTGGCCGGGGCGGTCCTGCGGATCCAGGCCCGGACCTTGGGCGACACCCCCGCCCACGTGGCCCTGACGGCATCGAACGTGTCGACCGTCGCGCCCTCCAGCGCGACCTCCAACCTGCTGACCAACGCCGCCTCCACCTTCACGGCCGATAGGGCCGGTCACGCCCTGGTCAACCGGGGCGCGCCGGTCACCATCACGACCGCCGGGGTGGGCGCGGCCGGCGCCACCGGCCAAGGCGGCTGGCGGCTGGCCGCCGCCGCCCCGGCCGCCAGCCCCGGCGACACGACCTGCTACGACTCGGCCACCGGGGCCGGCCTAGGCGCCGTGATCGACCAAGCCGCCGGGACCGTCACCGTGCCCGTCCCAGCCAGCGGCAAACTGCCGCAGGACGTGACCTGCCAGCTGACCTACGTCCCCGAGGGCGACTCGACCAAGTCCACCATCAAAGCCGATCCCAGCGACAACGCCGACCAGCCGTTGACCGTCCTGGCCGGCCGCTCGGACGTCGAACTGTCCGTCTTCGGCCAGGTCCACGACCAGTCCGGCCAGTTGACGGCCGAGCCGGCGGTGGGCGAGCGGGCGGTGCTGACCCTGGCGCCGATCCCCGGCACCGGCGCCACCGCCACCGGGGCCAGCTTCGAGCGCTCGGCCGATTCGGGCGCCACCTGGACTTCCGCCGGCCAGAGCTTGACCTGCGAGATCGGCCCGTCCGGCGGCTGCGCGGACCTCGTCAGGGTGGTCGGCGCCACCGCCGGCGGCTACAACCTCAAAGCCCAGATCGGCTCCGGCGCCGTGCTCAACGCCGCCACCAACCTGCCCAGCGACGCCAGCCCGGTGCCGGTCTGTTTCAAGGCCGCCGCCGCCAGCCCGGACAACTCCTCGATGACCATCACCCGCACGGCCCGGCAGTACGCCAACCACGACGCGCCCGGACTGGACCCGGACGACTGGGGCGTCCAGACCATCACGGTGACGCTGCGCGACCAGAACAACTCCCCCTACCAGGACGCCACCGCGCCCGGCGCCTTGATCGCCAGCGCCCCGGCGAACGGCAGCCAGGGCGTCCACTACGGCGCCACGACCGGCACGGCCGGGCAGTTCGCCTGCGCCGTCGAGCCGGTCGGCGGGGCCTGCCCCGGCGGCGTTTACACCCTGGCAGTCCACGCCGCGACGGCCGGCGACAAGCCGATCACCGTCACTTACGCGGCCGGCGGGAAGACTTTCACGTTGTCCGATGCCGCCACCGGCGCCGGGCACGTGGTGGCCAGTTTCGCCACCCCGCCCGCCTCGGCCGCCGATTCGGTGTTCATCTTCAACGGCCCCGGCGAGACCGCCCCCCAGGATGATTGGGACGACCCGGCGGACGAGCCGGACGGCGTCGGCGTGGTCCACCCGGCCGGCCACACCTTCCATCCCGCCATCCGGGTGTGGGACGCCGGGCGCAACAACCCGGTCGAGGGCGCGTCGGTCCGTTTCCGCGTCGACGCCAGCTGCCCCGCCTCCTTCACAGGCGTCGGCGTCGAGGCCGGCGCCAAGACCGTCCTGGCCACCACTTCAGACTTGGGCAAGGCCGTGGTCGGGCTGACCAGCGACGCGGTCGCCGCCTGCCAGGTCCACGGCGAGCTGCGCCAGGACGGCCGGTGGGTGGCGCTGCCCGGCGGCGACGCCGACCCCTGGGTCAAGACCGCCGAGTGGCGCGACGCCAAGGTCGACCTGGCCGCTTCCAGCTTCACCGTCTCGACCGGCGATGTGGTGGCCAACGGCCTCGACGCCGGAACCGTGTCCGTCACCCTGGTCGGCGCCAACAGCTTGCCGGTCACCACCGCCCAGGGCGCCCTGGCGGCTTACGGCCCGGACGGCGAGGGCGTCAGCGTGGGGGCCTTCCACCATGTTGGCGGCGGCGTCTACGAGGCGCCGCTGACCGGCACCAAGGCCGGTTACAAATTGATCTCGGTCGAGGTCGGGGGCGAGGCCCTGGCGGTCGCGGTCGGCCGCAACGACACCGCCCACCTGGTCGCCGGCCCGGCCGAGGCGGACACGTCTTGGCTGGTCCAAAGCGATCTGAAGGCGACCGCGGACGGCCTCGCGACCGTCGCGGTGCGGGTGCGGGCGATCGACGCCCACGGCAACCCGGCCACCCACGGCGAGGTCGTGTTCACCATACCGGCCGGCGTCACCGCCGCCGGGAAGACCGGCCCGGACACCGTCGCGGCGGCCGTCAGCGACGGCTGGGCGCGCCTCGACGCGGCCTCGACCACCGCCGGGCGTTACGGCGTCACCGCCGCGATCGGCGGTCAGGCCGTGACTTCGGTCAAGACCGCCGCCGGGGCCGACCTGGCCGAGGACGGCCTGGCCTGGGCCGAGTTCACGGCCGGGAAGGCCAGCGCCGAGGCGTCGGCCCTGTCGATCCCGACCGCCGGTCAAGACGGCCTGACCACCAAACTGGTCGGCGGGGCCGAGAAGCACCGGGCCGAGGTCCTGGTCCGCGACTCCAAGCTCAACCCGCTGGTCGGCGGGACCGCCCAGGTGGTCTTCCGCTACAGCTACACCGACGCCGCCGGGCGCGCCCAGAGCGGCGCCTCGGCGCCCGTCGCCACCGACGCCGAAGGGGTGGCGGCCTGGGAGTTCAGCTCGCAGGCGGCCGCCACCTGGACCGTCACCGCCCGCGTGGTGGGCGGCGCGACCGATGTCGCCGGCTCGCCGGCCACCGCCGCCTTCAGGGCCGGGGCCTTGGACGAGGCCGCCACCCTGGCCACCTTCACCGTCGACGGGGCGGCCAAGAAGACCGATGGCGTGGCCTACGCGGCCGCCCAAATGCGGGCCACGGACCAGTTCGGCAACCCGATCCCACAGGTCGAGCTGGGCTTCGAACTGGATTACCCGGTCGGCAACGGCCCGCTGTTCGACCACGCCCAGACCGGCGCCCGGACCGCCACCCGCGTCTCGGGCGCGGACGGCTGGGTCGAGGCCCGGATCTATTCGCTCTGGCCGGACGACGTCCTGGTCCGGGGGCGCCTCGGCCAGGCCGTCACCAACCCGCGCGAGGTCCACTTCTCATCGACCCCGGCCTCGGCCGCCAAGTCGAGCTTCGCCGTCGCCGCCAAGGCCGGCAACGCCGCCTACCCGCAGGCCAGGGCCGACGGCCAGGACGCCTACCTGGTGACGGTGACCCTGCGCGACACCGAGGGCGTGCCGCTCAACGCCGCCACCGCGACCGTGGTGATGACGCCCCTCGACGCGCCCGGCGCGACCGCCGTCGAGGCGCCAGTCGTCTCCGGCCAGACCGGCACCGGCCAGGCCCAGGTCCCGCTGCAAACCCTGCGGGCCGGGACCTGGGAGGTCCGGGTGCGGCTCGGACAGGACGAGGTCGGCACGGCCGCCGACCCGGCCGTCACCGCCGTGCCGGTCGAGTTCGTGCCTGGCCCGGCCTCGCCCGCCCACAGCCGCCTGGCCTCCCCGACCGGCCGGGCGAAGGCCGACGGGGCCGAGACCCAGGTGGTCGAAGCCCTGGTGGAGGACGCCAACGGCAACGCCGTCGGCGGCCAGGCGGTCACTTTCGCCGTCCCGGCGGGCGTCACCGCCCACCCGGCCGGCGGCCCGCCCGTCGACGGCCCGGTCGAACTGCTGATTGACACCGAGCCCGGCGACGGAGCCGCCCGGCTGGTCCTGACCTCCCTCAAGACCGGTGCCTTCGAGGTCACCGCCCGCCTGGCG
Organism: Bifidobacteriaceae bacterium; assembly: GCA_031257375.1. Classification (GTDB taxonomy): domain Bacteria; phylum Actinomycetota; class Actinomycetes; order Actinomycetales; family WQXJ01; genus JAIRTF01. The sequence continues at coordinate 7,937 of JAIROU010000205.1, read as the reverse complement.
GCCGGCCGGATCACCACCGGCGCGCCGGCCGTGGCGACCTTCGCCAACGCCGATCTGTCCCCCGCCCGGTCCGAGTTCGACATCACCACCATGCCCGGCGCCAAGACCGTGGTCACCCAGTTCCACACCGCCCGTGTGGTGGTGCGGGACGCCTCCGGCAACGTCTACAGCGAGTCGGTCCCGGTCGCCTTCGCCTACCGGGCGCAAGGCGCCCAGCAGTGGATCGCCGGGCCGACCGTCAACTCGTCGGCCGGAGTGGCCGAATGGTCCGATTTCACGGTCAGCCGGGCCGGCGTTTACGAGGTCCGCGCCAATCTGCCGACCGGCCAGATCCCCGACGCCCACACCACCAAGCCGGCCGAGTTCAACCCCGGCCCGGCCGATCCGAAGGCCTCGACCTTCCGCGCCACCGGCGGCGACGTGGCCGCGGACGGCCAAGCCACCCACGCCGCGACGGTCGAGGTCCGCGACTCCCACGGCAACCTGGTGTCCGGCCAGCCGGTCACCTTCACCTTGCCGGAGACCGGCCCGGCCCGTTTCGCGACCGCCACCTGCCAGCCGACGGTCTGCCAGGTCGATTCGTCCGACCTGGGCCTGGCCGAGGTCGAACTGGTCTCCGGCTCGCCCGCCACCGCCCATCTCGAGGCCGCCTTCGAGGCCGCCCTGGTGGGCCAGGCCGACCTGGCGTTCAAGGTCGGGGCGCCGGATCCGGCGCAGTCGTCGTGGTCGGTCGAGCCCGGCGGCGCTTTGACCGCCGACGGGATTCGGGCCTTCACCGCCACGGTGACGGTCAGGGACGCGGCCGGCCACCCGGTGCCCGATGCCGCCGTCAGCTTCGACCTGCCCGCCCAGGTCGCGCTCAGCTGGGCCGGGGCGCCTCTGACCGACGCCCAAGGCCAGGTCGCCGTCCTGCTCACGTCCGAGGTCGCCGGGGTCCACACGGTCAAGGCCAAGCTCGGCGCGACCGCCATCAGCCCGACCCAGGGCCGCCAGGTGACCTTCGTGGCCGGGGACATCTCCGAGGACCCGGACCAAACCTTCCTGACCGCGCCGCCGTCATCAGCCGTGGCGGACGGCCAAGAAACCCAGGCCGTCACCGCCACCGTCCGGGACGCCAAGGGCAACCCGGTGACCGATGCCGAGGTCCGGTTCGGCTTCCCGGCCGGCGCCAGCTCGACCGGCCCGACCACCGTTCCGGTGGACGCCGATGGACAGGCCGAACTGGTCCTGGTTTCGACCAAGGCGGCGTCCTATCCGGTCACGGCCGAGGCCCGCCGGGCCGGGGACGCCGATTGGACCGCCATCAAGGGCGGCGCCCCGGCCGCCGCCGTCTTCACGGCCGGGCCGGTCTCCCCCAGCCATTCCCGGATCTCCAAGGTCGAGGATGGCCCGCTGGCCGCCGACGGCCTGGCCGCTTACACCATCAAGGTCGAGTTGAAAGACCAGCACGACAATCCGCGCCGGGAGGCGGGCACGCCGGTGACGGTCGAGTTCCGCCTCCACCGGGCTGACGGCTCGGCCGCGGCGGACGTGGCCCCGGTCGTCCGGGGCCTGGTGACCGACGTTGACGGCGTGGCCACCACTGCTTTCGCCACCACCCGGGCCGGGACCTGGCGGGCGGTCGGCGTGATCGGCTCCGGCACAGTCGGCAACTCGCCGGTCGAGGCCGCGTTCACCCCCGGCGCGGCCAGCGCCGGGGCCTCCCAATTCACCGTCACCTCCGGCAACGTGCTGGCCGATGGCGAGGCGCGGCATCGGGCGACGGTGGTGGCCAAAGACCTGAACGGCAACCTGGTCCCAGGCGCCAGGGTGGCCTTCTCGGTCGAGGCCGGGGCGCCCGGCGTGGGCGGCCCCGACCTGGTCCCGGCCGATGGCGCGGCCGTGGCCGGCGCCGACGGCGTGGCCCACGTCGACATCACTTCGCGCGAGGCCGGGAGCTTCCAGGTCTCGGCCGTGATCGACGGGGCGACGGTGGCCGGCGCCCCCCGGCCGGTCTCCTTCGACTCCGGGGCGGGCGACCCGGCCAAGTCCAGCTACGCGCTGACCCCGGACACCGCCGCCGCGCCGACCGTCTCGGTGACCGCGTCTGGGACCGCCGCCGACGCCTACGCGCTGACGGTGACGGTCCGCTCGAGCGCCGGGCTGCCGGTGCCGGGCGCGCGGGTGCGCCTGGCCGGGCTGGACACCGCCAAGGTCTTGATCGCTGAGGCCGGCGGGGTGAACGGCGTGACCGGCGACCCGGCCTCGGGCGCCTACGGCCAGCACACCTGGCACTTGTACTCCGCCACGGCCGGGACCTTCGAGGGCCGTGTGGCCTTAGACACTGGCGCCGACGTGTGGGCGAACATCGCCCCGGCGCCCTTCGCCCTGCGGTTCGGCGCCGACACGGCGGACGCCCAGGCCTCATGGCTGACCGCCCCGGCCGGGCCGGTGACGGCCGATGGCGCCACGACCGCCGAGGTCGAGGCCCACGTCAACGACGCCCACGGCAACGCCGTCGACACCGGCCAAGTCGAGTTCTCCATCCCGGCCGGTCTGACGGCCGTGGTCGGGCAGGAGGAGACGGTTGGCGGGAGCGGCGTGGCCGTGTCCGCGCCGGTCCGCTCCGGCCTCGCGGCGGTGGCCCTGAAATCGACCGCGGCGGGCGTGCACCACGTCAGCGCGTCTATCGGCGGAGAGGCGATCACCTTGGTCATGTCCGCCGATGGGCTGAGCGAACTGCGGCGCGACGGGATTGTCCCGGTGACCTTCACGGCCGGGCGGGCGGTCGCGGACCACTCCAGCCTGACCGTGCCGACCGCCGCCGGCGGGGCGACCGCGGTGGCGGACGGGTCGGCCAAACACCGGGCCGAGGCCACCACCCGCGACGCCTTCGGCAATCCGGTCGGCGGCGCCCAGGTGATGTTCCGCTACGGGCCGGACGAGGCCCATCTGACCGAGCGCACGGTCGCGTCCGACCCGGTCAGCGGCGTCGCGGCGGTCGAGTTCGCCTCGGCTGAGGCCGCCACCTACCAGGTCAGCGCCTATGTGGCCGGTTCGCCGGTGGCCGGGTCCCCGGCCCAGGCCGCCTTCGTGGCCGGGCCGTTCGACCCGGCGGCCACCCTGGCCTCGTTCGAGGTCCAAGACTCGGCGGCGATGGCGACCGGGCGCCACCCGCTGTGGGTCCGCATGCGCGCCCAAGACGCCCACGGCAACCCGGTCGCCGGGATCACCCTCGGCTTCGCCGTGACCGCCACCGGGAACGGCCCGGTCTTCACGCCGCTGGCGGACGGGGCCAAACAGGCCCAGGGGACCAGCGGCGACGACGGCTGGGTGACCGCTTACCTGGTGTCCGAGTTCCAGGGCTTCTACCCGGTGGTCGGCGTCAGCGGCGCCGACCGGACCCAGCCCAAGACCGTCACCTTCAACAACGACTCGGCCTCGGCCGGGCAGTCCTGGTTCTCGGTCGAGCGCGGCACCGCCAACCTCGGCCAGCCGGCCATCGCCAACGGGTCCGACTCCTACAAGGTCACAATCAACCTGCGCAACCGCGACGGCCACCCGCTCAACGGCGTCCAAGCCCTGGTCCGGGTGACCGACCAGGCCACAGGCCAGGTGACCGAGGACACCGTCACCAGCTCCCAGGTCGCCGGGCAATCCGGCACGGCCGAGTTTTTTGTCCGCACCGTGGTCGCGGGCGCCTATTGGGTCAACGTCGAACTGGGCGGGGACGATCTGGCGCAGCCGACCGCCGGTTCTGGTTCGCGGGCGGCCGAGGTCCTGTTCACCGCCGGTCCGCCGTCCTCGGCCAAGTCTTACCTGGTGGGGCCGGCGACCGGCCCGGCCAAGGCGGACGGCAACGAGAGCCAAGTTGTGGCGGCGCATCTGCTTGACGCCAACTCCAACCCGGTGACCGGCCAAGACGTGCTGTTCACAGTGCCCGCCGGGACCACCGCGACGGACCTGGCCGAGGGCGCCGCCCCGGTCGACGGACCGGTCTTCCTGGCCGTCAAGTCGGACGCCACCGGCGTGGCCGAGTTGACCCTGGTCTCCCGTCTGAAGGGCGTTTACCAGGTCAGGGCCAGCGCCGGCGGGATCTCCCTGACCAGGGGCAGCCCGGCCGAGGCGGTCTTCACCAACGCCGCCCTCGCGGCCGGGGAGTCCGTCTTCACCGTTCCCACGGCATCGGCCGCCAAGACCGTCCGCCGGGAGTTCCACACCCCGCGGGTCGAGTTGTTCGACGCCTCCCACAACCTGTACACCGACGCCTCGGCGGAGGTCTTCTTCCGCTGGCGGCTGGCGGGGACCAGCGCCTGGTCGGCCGGGCGGACGGTGCCGTCGGTTGACGGCGTGGCCCTGTGGCCGTCCTGGACCGTCTCCCAGGCCGGGGACTACGAGATCCAGGCTTGGCTCGAGTCCGGGCAGGTCGGGACCACCCTGACGGCCCGCTTCAAGGTCGACCAGGCGGCGCCCGAGGCCAGCCAGTTCTCCTCCTCGGCCGGATCGGTGGTCCTGAACGACGCCACCGCCGCCCACTTCGCCCAGGTCCTGGTGTTGGACGCGGTCGTGGGCGGCAACCCGGTCGAGTCGGTGCCGGTCACCTTCACGGTCACCGGCCAGGCCCAGATCGTCGGGGCGCCGGGGAACGGCCAGACCATTCAGCGGGACTCGTCCGATCTGGGTCTGTCCCGGGTCGAGATTGTCGATGCCGCGATCGGCGGCGAGGTCGTCACCGTCACGGCTTTGGTCGGCGGCTTGGAGGTCGGCTCGGCCGAACTCGAGTTCAGGCCCGGCGCGCCCGATCCGGCCCGCACCACCTTGGACGTGCGGCCGACCACGCCGCTGGGCGCCGCCCACGCCGGGGTGGTGGCGGACGGCGCCGACTCGTGGACGGCCGTGGTGACCGTGCGCGACTCGGCCGGCCGCCCGGTCGCCAAGACCGACGTCACCCTGGCGCCGACCGGCCCGGTCCGGGTGGTCGAGCCGGGGCCGCACACCACCAACAGTTCCGGCCAGGTCACCGTCACGCTGGTGTCCGCCAAGGCCGGGCGGTACGCCGTGGGGGCGCTGCTGGGCTCGTCCACCGTCACCCCGGCCGAGGCGCCGGTCGAGTTCGTGCCCGGTCCGGTGTCGCCGGTCGTCTCCTACCTGGAAGGCCCGGCCGCCAGCGCGGTCGCCAACGGCCAAGACCCCCTGACCGTCAGGGCCTACGTCCTGGACGCCCGGTCCAACCCGCTGACCGGCGCATCTGTCCGCTTCCAGGTCCCAGCCGGTTTGACCGTCGCCGGGCAGGTTGACGGACCGGAGTTCTTCGACGCGCTGACGGACGGCTCCGGCCGGGCCGAGTTGACGCTCACCACCACGCGCGCCGACGTCTACGAGATCACGGCCGCCGCCCGCCCGGACAGCCAGGCCGAGTGGACCTCGATCGAGAAGAACTCGCCCTCCTTGGCCACCTTCGTGGCCGGGCCGATCTCCACCCTCGAATCGCAGCTGGGCGCCAGCCCGGCCGGGCCGCTGGTGGTGGGCGGATCCCCGGCCGCCTACCAGGTCTACGTCGAACTGCTGGACCAGTTCGCCAACCCGGTGCACCAAGCCCAGGTGCCGATCCAATACCGCTTCTTCTACGGCGCCCCGCAGACCGACCCGGGGAGCTATTGCCGCCAGGCGCCTGACTCGTTGACCCAGTTCGGCTCCGCCCTGACCGATGCGACCGGCCGCGCCACCGTGCCGTTCACCAGCACCAAAGCCGGGCCGTGGTACGGCTGCGCCTTCTACGCCGGGGACCGGATCGTGGGCGGCAGCCCCGTGCCGCTGGTGTTCGAGGCCAACGCCGCCGATCCGGTGGTGTCCGCCCTGGAGGTCTCCCTCAACCCGGTCCTGGCCGATGGCGCCTCGGCCCACTTCGCCCGCGTGGCGGTGACGGACACCTTCGGCAACCCGCTTGGCGGCCAGCCGGTCAGCTTCGCCATCGAGACCGGCGCGGCCGCGCTGGTCGGCCCGTTCGTCAAGGGCACCACCGCCGCGACGGCCCTGGTGACCTCTTGCGCGGCCGGAGACGAGGCCGCCGGTCTGGCCCGCTGCTTCGTCAACGGCGTCTTCCAGCCCGGTCTGGCGGCGGTCGAGTTGGTCTCCCGCGAGCCCGGCACCTTCTTGGTCTCGGCCAAACTGGGCGACCTGCCGGTGAGCGGCTCGCCGGCGGCGGTGTCCTTCACCGCCGGTCTGGCGGACGCGCTCAAGTCGAGTTGGGCGATCACCCCGGACACGGCCGACGCGGCCGCCGGGGCGACCGTCTCGATTCCGGCCGGGGCCGATCCGGCCGACTCCTACGCCTTGACCGTCCAGGTCCGCTCGGCCTCCGACTTGCCGGTGGCCGGGGCGCCGGTGCGGCTGGCCGGGCTGCCGGACGCGGTCACCGCGGTCGGTTCTGCTGGCGGCTCTGGCGGCCCTGGCGGCTCGACCGAGGGCGTCTCCGGCGAACTCGACTCCGACCTGCCGGGCGGCCACACCTGGCTGCTCCACTCCCTGACCGCGGGCGAGTTCCAGGGCCAGGTCGAGATCTGGCAGGACGGCGGCTGGGCGCCGGTGGGCGGGGAGTTCACCGTCCGCTTCGGCCCCGGCCCGATCAGCCCTGAGTCCACGGCCGCCACCTTCGAGACCTTCGACGGGTCGGTCGCCAACAACCTGTCCGACCGCTCCTGGGCGCGCGTGGTGGTGACCGATGTCTACGGCAACCCCGTGCCGGGCGTCGAAGTCGCCTTCGAACTGCCCGCCACCTGGCCGGGCGCCGCTGGAACGCCGGTCTTCACCGGCGCCGACGGCGCGGCATCGGGCAAGAAGACCGTCGTCACCAGCTGCCCGGCGGAACCGGCGGACCCGGCTCAGCCGTCGGCGGAGTGCCTGGTCGGCGGCGTTCACACGCCCGGCCTGGCCCTGGTCAACATGGTCTCCGCGCACGAGGGCGCCTTCCCGGTCAGCGCGCGGGTCGGCGCCGGGGCGGACGGCTTCGCGGCCGGCAGCGGCGACGTGCTGTTCGACGGCGGCGCCGGCGAGGCCGACGCCTCCAGCTTCGCCCTGGCGCCGACCGACGCGGCGGCCGAGCGGGTGGTGGCCGATGGCGTGGCCTCCTACACGCTGACCGCCACCGTCAACAACCGGGTCGGCTCGGCGCTGGCGCCGGTCGCGGGGGCCTGCGTGGCGCCGCGCCTGGCGGACGGCCTGAGCGTGGCCGACCCGGCGGCATCGGACGGGTGCCCGGTTGGGGCCTACCCGACCGACGCCGCCGGGCGGGCCGTGCTGCGGATCGTCTCGACGCGCGCCGGGCTGGCCTCGGTCGGCCTGGACTTGGGCGCCGAGGCGGTCGCCACCGAGGTGGGCGGCTCTGAGTATCTGGTTCCGGCGCTGTTCACCGGCGGGGCGCCGGCTGGCGGCCGCACTGAGCTGACCAGCCCGGCGGACTCGGCCCGGGCCGACGACCCGGCCGGTTTGGCGGTCACGGCCACCGTGCGGGACGCCCAGGGGAACCTGGCCGCCTGCTGGGACGGCGCCCGGCCGGTCGCCTGCCAGGTCGAGTTCTCGGTCCCGGCCGGCGCTTGGGTGCCGGTCGAGGGCGGCGATGGCGTGGTCGGGCCGGTCCGGGTGGTGGTCGACGCCGGGTTGGTCGACTACGACGCTGGCGCTGGCGCGGGCGACGGTGGCGCGGGCGATGCCGGTGTGGCGCGGCTGACGCTGCGCGGCCAAGCCGGGAGCCATGCGATCACCGCGACCGTGGACGGGCAGGCCGCGCAGGTGGCCGATGGCGTCGACTGGGCGCCCGCGGCCGCCGCGGCGGTGGTCGTCTTCACCGACTCCACCGCCCCGGCCGGGCCGGTGCTCGACCCGTCGAACGGGTCCTCGGTCGGCGGTTCGGTTTCCGCCGAAGACTTGGCCGATGCCGCGGCCGGGGAGTTGACGGTGGT
>JAIROU010000159.1 GCA_031257375.1 Bifidobacteriaceae bacterium | reverse complement strand
CCCCGCGCTCCCCGTGCTCCCCGCGCCCCGGCCATCAATTCGCGCGTCTCGGAGCAGCCCCCGCCAAGGAGATGAGATCGCAGCCTCGACGCACGAAACAGGCCCCGGGGCCGCCGAGGCTGCGATTTGCTCTCTTTTCGCCGGGCCGGGCTCGTCGAGATTGCGATCCTATCTCCCGCCCCGCCGCCGAAACCGCCCTGACCAGGGGTTTCGGAAACAGCCCCGAGATAGAATCGCAGCCTCGCCGAGGCCAACCCCGAAAAAGGAGATAAGATCGCAGCCTCGCCGCCAAAATCAAGCCCCGGGGCCATCGAGACTGCGATTCCATCTCCTTGCGCCCGGCCGCGCCCGCCAACACCGCCGGCGCCCCACCCGCTCCGCGTCCCGCCGCCCGACCGGGACACCGCAACCAGCCACACATCCCGGCGAAGCCTTGGAAAAAGACCCCTGACCAGCCGATCCGTTGGCGACTGCCGGCGGCCCGGCGACTGCCCGCCTGGCGGAGGGGGCGCTCGCCGCACCAAACTCGACCTGTGGTACATTTTGGATAATGTGTACCGGGAGTCGAATTTGGGAGGGCCGGATATGAGCGAGCGGGCCGTCGGCGGCGGGGGCGTGACGTGCCGAAGGGCTTGACGAAGAAGCGGGACGCCCGGCTGGGCGCGATCCTTGACGCCGCCACCGCCTTGTTCACCGGCAAGGGATACGAGGCGACAACGGTGGACAAGATCCTCGAAGCGGTGCAAATGGGCAAGGGCACCTTTTACCACTACTTCAAGTCCAAAGAGGAAGTCTTGGCGACGGTGGTGGACCGCCTGATCGCCAGGGCCGTCGAACGGGTCGCCGCCATCGCCGCCAACCCCGACCTGGACGCGATCGCCAAGGTCCGCCGGGCCGTCCGGGTCGTCAACATCGCCAACTCGGCGGACGGCGGCATCGTCCAAGAACTGCACCGCCCGGCCAACCGGGCGATGCGCCAAAAGAGCGTCGGCGAGACGATTCGGCAAGTTGCGCCGGTGATGGCCCGGATCGTGGAACAGGGCGTGGCCGAGGGCGTCTACTCCACGCCCAACCCGCTGGCGACGGTCGAGTTCCTGCTGGCCGCCAACCAGGCGATCCTGGACGTCGGCGGCCCCGAAGTGCCGCCCGAGCGGCTGGCCGCCCGCGCCGCCGAGGCGGTCCGGATCACCGAGCTCGCCCTCGGCGTGAAGGCGGGCGCCTTCGCGTTCCTGCTCCACGAGGAAGCCCGCTAGCCCCATGCCGCAACTGTTCTCCCGCGACTTCGGACTGCTCGTCGCCGGCCAGGTGGTCTCGATCATCGGCTCGGCGGTCATCCGGTTCGCCCTCGACTTGTACGTGTTGGACCTGACCGGGCGGGCGGACGTGTTCGCGGCCGTGGTGGCCCTCTCGGCGCTGCCCGGGATTGTGTTCACGCCGATCGGCGGGGCGATCGCGGACCGGTACTCCAAGCGCAACCTGATGGTCGGCCTGGACGCCACCAGCGGCGGGCTGATCCTGGGCCTGTTCGCCCTGATGGGCGCGGGCCTGGCGCCGGTCCCGGTGATCGGCGTCTTCCTGGCGGCGCTGGCGGTGATCGCCTCGGTCTACCAGCCGACTGTCCAGGCCTCCGTCCCGGTGCTGGTCGCCCAAGAAAGGCTGGCCAGCGCGAACGGCCTGGTCACCGGCATCGGCGCGTTGGCTTACCTGCTCGGCCCGGTGTTGGGGGGCGTGGCCTACGGCTTCTTCGGCATCGGGCCGCTGTTGATCGCCGGGGGGTGCGCCTTCGGGGCGTCGGCGGGCATGGAAGTGTTCATCCGCCTGCCGCGCGCCGGGGCGAGGGGCGGCGGGCGGATCGTGCCCGCGCTGCTGGGCGACGTGCGCGACGGGGTGGCCTACGTCGCCCGCCGCGACCGGGTCATCTGGCGGGTCGGGGCGCTGGCGGCGACGCTGAACCTGTTCATGTCGCCGGTGTTCGGCATCGGTGTGCCCTACGTGCTGCGGTTCACCATGCGCTCCAGCGACGCCATGTACGGCATCGGCCTGGGCATTTGCGAACTGGCGAGCATCGTCGGAGCCGTCACCGCCGGCGCCGCGACCAAGCGGCTGCGCCTGGGCGGGGTGTGGCGGCTGATCGCCCTGGCCGGGCTGGCCTACGCGCCGATGGCGCTGGCCGTCACCCCCGCCATGCTCGGCCGGGGCTATTGGCCGTCGTTCGGGCTCTTTTTCGCCTCCGCCGTGGTCGCGCTCTCCATCTGCACGATGACGTCGGTGTACGTCGTCACAGAAGTCCAGAAACGCACCCCGGCGGCCATGATGGGGAAGGTCATGGCCCTGCTGCTGACCGCCTCCCAGATCGCCGCCCCGCTCGGGCAGATCCTCTACGGGCTCGCCTTCGAGGGTTTCAGCCAGCGCGCGTGGCTGCCGGTCCTGGGCGCTTGCGCGTTCACGCTGGCGATCGCGGCGGCGGCCCGGGTCTTTCTGAGGCCGGCGGCGGGGGCGGGTCCGGCGGGCGGCTGATCGGCCTTGGCCCGGCGGGGCCGCGAACCGCCCGGGGGACGCGGGCGGAGCTCAGTTGGTGACCTCGGGCAGGCCGATGTGGGCGCGGTCGCCGGTGGCGGCACCCGCCTCCCAGCCGCGCTGGGAGGCCCGCGCGCCGCGGATCTGCTCAGTGTGGGTCTCCAGAGCTTCCTTTGCCCAGACCTCGACGCGATCGCGCCGGCCCACCAGGACCAGTTCGCGGCCTGAGCCGCGCTCTTCGGCGTCCACCGCGGCGCGCGCCGCCCGCAGCCGGGCGCCGACCCGGCTGGTGAAGCCCTGGCTGAAACCGCGCTGGAAGGCCGCCCGCCCGCGGTCGGACATCTGCACCCGCGCCCCAAGCCGGCCCTGGAGGGCCAACTCAGCCTCATATTCGGCCTTGGCGCGGCGCTTGAGGTCGTTCCACTCGGCCCGCATGGAGGCGATCATGACCCAGCTCAACGACTCGAACAGGCGCTGGACGGCCTCTGCCTCCGGGGCGAAGCCGGCCAGGGTGGCGACCGGCGCGATGGCGCGCGTGCCGCTGGCCGCGCCATCCCAACGCCGGAAATAGGCCAGGCAGCCGTAGGCCTCCGCTATGGCGCTGAGCAGCGAGAAAACCTCGAACAGGCCCCCGGCCGGACCTGGCAGGGCGACTTCCAAGGCGACCGGCTCCTCAGCGGGGGCGTCGCCTTGCAGTTCTGAGGTCTCGATCACCCAGCGCAGCATCAACTTGGTGGCGCGCTCGGCCGCCAGTGACGCCTCCTCCTCGTGAGGCGACTCGGCCAAGGCCATCAACCGGTTGATCCGCTCGATGATGGCCGCCCGGTCGGGGCCGCGCCCGGGCGGCGACTGTCCCCCGCCCGGCCGCGGCCGGGGACCGCCTCCGGGCCGCGTCCCCGCGCCGGGCGGATCCGCGCCTGGTCCCGGCCCCGGCCCGGCCGCAGTCGGTTCCCAGTCCGGCCCGGCGCCCGGGTCCGCCCCGGCCGCGCCAGACCGACCCCCGGCTTGGCCTTCGCTCCAAGGCCCTTCGCCCCTCCGGCGCTGGCGCACCTTGCGGGCGTGGGCCTGACGGCGCCGCGCCTGGCGATCAGCCGCGCGCTTCGCCTGATTCTTACGCTTACCTGTCGACACGAATCGCCAGCTTACCGAAACAACCCGCGCCCGGCGCCCTGGCGGGCAGCGCCCGCCTACGGCGGCCGCGGCCAGCATTCCCGCCGGGCTCCTCCATCGAGACCAACATTCCCGCCGGTTTCTCCATCGAGACCAACATTTGCCGCGGGTTTCTGAATCGAGACCAACATTTCGCGCGGGTTTTTCAATCGAGACCAACATTTCGCGCGCCCCCGAAACCACCAGCAAGCCGCTGACCAGCCACAACGCGAAAAGGCCCACGCCACAATTGTTGGTCTCGATTCGAAACCACGCCACAATTGTTGGTCTCGATTGGGAATCACGCCACAAATGTTGGTCTCGATTCGAAACCACGCCACAAATGTTGGTCTCGATTGGGAATCACGCCACAAATGTTGGTCTCGATCGGGGAGCACGGGAGAAATGTTGAGGTCGACGCGGCAGCCCGCGACGAGTGCCGGCCTCGGCCGGCTCTGGCCGACTCGGCCGGGCGCCGGCCACATCGACCAGCGACACGGGGCCGCCACTTTGGCCATCGCCCTGGGGTGCCCGGCGGCCGCGGCAGGCGGCGCGCCCCGGCGGACGGATCGCGCGCATCGCCTTCGGCCGGGCGCCGGGCGGGGGCCGCGCCGCCACTTTGGCCACGGCCCCGTCCACCCCCGACGCAGACGCAGCCGACCCCCCGCACGACCCGGCGAAGCCTCCCAACCCCGGATCTAAACCGCCAACCGGAGGCGGCGCTCGGCCAGGCCGATCCGGACGTCCTGGCCCCACAGGGCGGTCAGGCGGTCGGCCTCGAGCCCGTCCCCGAACACCACTAGCTGGTCGGAGCGGACGGTCAGCGTCAACTCGGCGCCGGGCTCGATGATCCCCTCGGTCAAGGTCCGGCCGGTGGTGGGCGAGGGCCAGGCCTCCCGCACGAACCAGGCCAGGCGGCGCTCGGTCAGGCCGGGCAGCGCCCGCCCGCCCCGGTCTCCCGCCAACGAGGCGCACCAGCCGGTGGCGCCGGTGCCGGTGCCGACCACCACGCCGGAGGAGGCCTGCGCCTCGCGAGTCGGCCGGCGACCCGGCCGCCGCCCCGACTGCTCGCCCGGCCCGCCGTCCGTCCGGCCGCCGTCCGTCCGGCCGTTTCCGTCGGCGGGCGCGGCCAGATCGTACCGAGCCGTCTGATGGCTGGCGTGCCCCAGGTAGATGTCGTTCAGAGCCGTCAACTCCTGGCCGTCGTCAAGGGTCGCGCGCGCCATCGTCAACTCCGCCACCTTGGCCTTTTCCGGCGCCAGCATCAGGGCGATGCCGCGCGCCGGGCTGTGGCGGACCAGCACGCCGGGGTTGGCCCCCCGGGCCGGGTCGACGCCGATCACCAGCTGATCGGACAGGTATTTGGCGGCATTGGCGACCAGCCCGTCCTGCCCGACCACCACGATTCGGTCCTCGCGCTGGAACAAGAATCGGGCCAGGTCGGCCCGCTCGACCTGGGCCACCGCCCAGTCGGCCGGAGCCGCCGCCACCACCAGATCCTTGGCCCTGGCCGCGGCCTCGTGGGCCGCCCGCACCTGGGTCAGGTCGCGGCCGCGGGTCCGCAGGTAGAACTCGGCCTGCCCAACGGTCGCGTGGCGCTCGACCAGTTCGGCGAACTCGGAGCGGCGGTGGACCACCACCAGCCGGGGGCGCAACGGCACCGTTCAGCCCTCCGCCCGGGGCGGCTTGTGGTCTCCCGCGCCCGAACCGGCGCCGGCCGCGGTCAGGCCGGCGGCGAACGGCCGACCGCCGCCCAGCGCCGCCAACAGGTTGGTCACCAGGTCGGGGGTGATGGTCAGGGCGCCGATGCCGGGCAGGTGGCCGGCCAGTTCGCGCATCGCCAGCGCGCGCATGATCTCAGGCCCGGCGGCGGCCTGGGCCTTCATCATCGCCTCGGCGGCGGCGGCCTCGGCCGCGCCGACCTCCCTGATCTGGGCGGCCCGCGCGGCCGTGTCGATCTCGGTCCGCTCGGCCTGGGCGCGCTGGGCGATCAGTTGGGCGGCGGCGGTCTCCTCAGCCTCCCGCCGGGCGTTGGCGCCCTCTTGGTCGACTAGCTGTTGGCGCTGGCGGGCCAGTTCGATCTTGGTCGCGAGCTCGTTCTCCGCGATCGCCCGCTCGCGTTCCACGGCCAGCGCCCGCCGGGCGTACAAGGCCGAGTCGGCCGCCGATTGGAGCTCCTCGCGCAGCGGCGTCTGCAGCGCCCGCTCCACCTCCGGGTTCGGCCGCACGCCGAGCACGTTGACGGAGACGATGGCGACCCCCGACTCGGCCAGCCGCCCGTCCCCTCCCAGCCCCTCGAGCAGCGCCGCCTGGATGGTCGGCGCCCCGGCGCGGGTGACCTGCTCTAGGCTCATGGCGGCGACCTCGCCCAAGACCACGGTCTGCGCCAACTGGCCGATGACGGCGCTTAACTGCTCGCCGCCCTGTGGCGGGGTGGTCGGCATCGGGAAAATGCCGAAGTCGTACCTGACGGCCGCGCCCACCGGGTCGACCACCCGATAGGCGACCGCGATCTGGCAGGTCACGTCCTGGTGGTCGGCCGTGATGGCGTGGAAGGTGGCGAGCAGTTCTTGGTCGTAGACCGGCAGTTCGCTGAGCACCGAGGTGCTGGGGAAGAACCAGAAGGCCGCGCCGGCGCCGCTGTGGCGGGCCTTGCCCCGGTCCAGGTGGACCACGAAATGCGTCGGCGTGCCCTGGAAGTGGCGGATGAACGGGTAGCGCTTGATGATCGACATGATCGCTCCTCTCAGTGATTACTGTCATAGTGACGGTAACATCGGCGGCGTTTGCTGTCAAGTTGACAATATTATGGTGGTTTCGCCTATCATGGGTCCGTGGCCCAAACCGCCCAATTCCCCGCCGATGCCGTGCGCCCGGCTTTGGCCGTCGACATCGTCGCGCTCACCGTCCGTTCCCGGCGCCTGTCGGTCCTCCTGGTCAGGCGGCTGCTGGAGCCTTTCCGGGGGCGCCTGGCGCTGCCGGGCGGCTTCGCCCTGCCCGGCGAGAGCCCGCGCCAAGCCGCCATCCGCGAACTGGCCGAGGAAGCGGGCGTGGCGCCGCCCGGGCACCTGGAACAGCTACGGACCTACGGGCCGGAAGACCGCGACCCGCGCGGCCCGGTTGTGAGCGTGGCCCATTTGCTGCTCGCCCCCGCCTGGGGCGACTTGGCCTCGGGCGGCGACGCCGCGGCCGCCGCCTGGGTCGATGTGGCGGCGGCCCGCGGGCTCGCCTTCGACCACGACCGCATCTTGGCCGACGGCCTAGAGCGGGCGCGCGCCAAACTCGAGTATTCGGCCCTGGCCCTGGCCTTCATCCCGGCCGAGTTCACAATCGCCCAACTGCGGGCGGTCTACGAGGCGGTCTGGGGCGCCGCCCTGGACGCCCGCAACTTCTCCCGCAAAATACTCGGCTCCGGGATCATTCAGCCGGCCGGCCTGGCCGGGCCGGGCCGCCCCGGCCGCCCGGCCCGCCTGTTCCGGGTCGCCCCCGGGCTGGACCCCGCCTCGGCCGCGCTCAACCCGCCGATAATCCGGCCCGCGTAGGCGGTCCCGGATGGGCTACGGATTCCGCAACATCGACAACCTCATCGCCCTGATCATGCTTCGATGCTCAAACCTCCCCGTCAACCTCCCCGGACGGCCCTAACCAACCCACACATCCTGGCGAAGCCTCAAGGTTTTCCGGCGTTTTCTAGCCGCGTTTCGGGTTCGCCCCGCCGGTCAGGGCGCCCTTCCCGGGCCGGGGGGCTTGACGCGGAAGCGGGCGTGCAGGATCGGGGTGCGCGCGGGGTCGACGCGCGCGGGCGGGATGAG